>NZ_JBHYVB010000051.1:0-49128 GCF_042750115.1 Streptomyces sp. NPDC059455 | reverse complement strand
CGTGCTCCTTTCATCTCTGTGCGGGTCGGCGCTCGGGCGCGAGCAGCCCCCCCCCCCCACCGGGGTGTGGGGCGGCGGTGCCGGTGACCAGGCGGAGCGGCCGGATGCGGTTGAGCCGGCGGACGTTGTCCGGGGTGCCGAGGCCACCTGCTGTTGGAGCGGATCGGCCCGCTGGGTCTTCGCCGCCCACGAACGGGTGGAACGGCCGCACCCCAACCGTTCACGGTGGCCCGCGGCGAGCTCGAAAGTCTCGGGGGTGGGCAAGGTCCTCCCGGGCGGAAGAAGAACCGATGGGCGTCCTCGCCGGGTGTGAGGCCCGGGACGGCCTGTGTCATTCATACTGGTCGCATGTCCGCTATGCCTGCCGCTGAGCCGTCCCCGCCCGCTGCCGAGGTGTTGCGGCAGCGCTACGCGCGAAGGCTCCCCGACGCGCTCGGCCGGCCGGCCGGGCCGACCCACGGCTCCGTCCAGTTGCCGCTGCATGTGGCGTGGTCGGGACTGACGCGGTTCGACCTGGACCGACCACGGTCGAGGATGAGCATGTACCGCACGGTGCTCGCCGAAGGGCAGCACGATGACCTGATCGCCCTGCTGAACCGGGATCTCCTCGTCGGCCAGTGGCCCGTCCTGCGCACGCTGATCAGCCGGGCCATCCGTGACGTGTGGGAGGAGGCCTTCCCCGAACTGGCTTCGGCCCGCTCGGGAGCCGCGGCGTGAACCTGAGCGATCCCCACCGTAGGCTCCTCTCCGACGTCCTGGCCATCGGCACCCCCCTACCCCCTGGTCATCACCGGTGGGTACGCGGTCCAGGCGCACGGCCTGGTCGACCGGCTCAGCCAGGACCTCGACGTGGCCACGGAGAACCCCGCACCCATGGCGGAGATCACCCGCTCCCTCATCGCCGGGCTGGCCGAGCGCGGCTGGCAGGTGAGGGAGGTGGGTGTGGACCCGCTCTCCGGCCGCCTCGTGGTCACGGATCCCGCCAGCGGTGAGCAGTGCGAGGTCGTCATCCTCAAAGAGGCGTTCTGGCGCCCACCCACAGCGACCGAGTACGGTCCCGTCCTTGCCCTGGACGACGTCATCGGCACGAAGGTGCGCGCGCTGGCCGACCGCGGCGCCGTGCGGGACGTGATCGACGTCCACGCCCGCTTCCCGCCTCCACACCACCGTGGACTTGGAGCGACTCGGCCGCCGCCACGCCCGCGACGAGTTCTGTCTCGAGGATCTCCAGGCGCGTCTGGCGGGTGCGGGGTGGTACGAGGACGAGGAATTCATCGCTTACGGTCTCACCGAGGCGGACACGGCCACCTTGCGAGCCTGGGCTCGGGACTGGGCCGACGACCTTACCCAGCGGCTGCACGAGGAGACCACGAACGACTGATCGGCCCCCGCCGGGGCCCGGTCACCCGAACACCGCGTCGTGGAAGGCGATTTCCGCCTCCAGCATGCCGGTGAACCAGCGGGTCAGCCGCTCCTGGGGGATGTCGTCCGGCAGGGCGTCGACCTCCGCCGCGAGTGCCCGTACCCCGTCCCGGAACGCCTGGTCGGCGTGGAGCGCCACCCAGGCGCTCATCGCGCCGTCGGGGACGGCGCCGCGCTCGTGTGCCCGGGTGCACCAGGTGAGGTAGAGGGTCTCCGCGGCGAACAGCATGGTCATCACCGCCGGGTAGCCGCCTTCCCGTGCCACGTCGAGCGCGTACCGCGACAGCACCTCGGCCCGCCGGGCGGCGTCCGGCCGGGCGGGGACGGGCCAGGCGGCGCGGGCTTCGCGGAAGTAGTCCGCCTGGGTGGTGGTCAGCGCGTGGACCGCACGGGCGTTGCGCTCCAGCGCCGTCCGGTCGGGGGCGCCCCATACGGCCAGTCCGTGCAGCCGGGTGGCCGTCTCCACGAACGCGGCCTCGATCTCCAGGTAGTCGGCGTAGTCGGCGTCGCTGATCGTGCCGGCCGTGACCTCGGTGACGAAGCGCATGCGCAGCGCCTGTTCCATGAGCGGGGTGGCGGCCTTCAGGAGCCGCTCGGACCGGCTCATCGGGTGAGCCATTCGACGAGGCCGCCGAAGACCCGGGCGTAGCCGTCCCACTGCTCGCAGAAGGCCGCGGGTGCCCAGTGCGGGGAGCAGTCGGAGGTGAAGACCGCCGAGCGTCCCGCGCCGTACTCGGCCACCGCCACCAGGGGGTCGCCGCCCAGGGTGGCCAGGACCTCGGCGCCCGGACGTGGCCGGACGCGGTTGTAGCCGAGCAGCGGCGGCCATTCGCCGGTCACCCCGCCGAGGGCGGGATGGCCGGTACCGACGGCCGACGGGCGGCCACCCGCGGGCAGTTCGACGCGGTCGTCCTCGGGCAGCAGCTCGACCGGTAGCACCTCGTGCAGCGCGGTGTTGCGGTAGGCGGCCTTGCCCTCGAAACCGGTGAAGGAGAGATAGCCGCCGACCATCAGCAGCCCGCCGCCGTCACCGACCCATCCGCGCAGTGCGTCGATCCGGTCCGCTCCCGGTGTGCCCCGTTCGAACACCTCGGGGGAGAGCTGGAGGGAGTTCGCCCCGATGTCGGAGAGGATGACGACGTCGTAGCGGGCGAGCGCCTCGGCATCGCCCGGGAACTGCGCGGGTACCAGATGCGCGGGCAGGTGCGTGACCTCGTGCCCGCGGCCCTCCAGCGCCCGGCGCAACGGCTCGACGCCGGTCACATAGGCACTGGTGGTGAACGAGTCGACCCCCTTGATGTGTGTGGACTGGGAGATCCAGCTCTCACCGGCTATCAGGACGCGGCTCACAGGGTGCTCCTTAACGGGGATACGGGGATACGGGGATGGGGCGAAGCGCCGGGACGGTGGTCAGGGCGTCAGGGCGTCAGGACGCGGCGGCGAGCTCGAACAGCCGGGCCGGATTGATGTGCAGCAGGCCCGCGGCGGTCCGCCGCGGCACGCCGTGCTCGACGAGACGGGGGAGGAACAGCTCGGGTACGTAGCGGAAGCCGTTGCCGCCGTAGGCGGTGAGCATGCTCTTGAGGAACACGTCGTGGCTGAGCAGCAGTCGGTCGCCGTGTCCGCGGGCGATGAGCCCGGCGATCGCGTGCGCGGTTTCGTGGGGTGCCGGGGACTGCCCCTCGCCGGGGTAGTGGAACGGCATGCTGATCATGTCGAATTCGAGCCAGACGCCGCGGTCGGCCACCGACCGCTGATAGTCCGGGTCGGCGTGCGAGGGGTCCATATGGCACAGCACCACGGCGGCCGGTGCCACCCCGTACTCTTCCAGCACCAGGTCGAGAACCTCGTGGGCGCGGCGCTGCCAGCCGGGCAGATGGATGTAGAGCGGGACACCGGTCTCGCGCTGGGTGCGCGCGGCGGCGCGCAGCGCGGTGTGCTCGCCCTCGGTGAACCGCGGGGAGACCCCGATCTCGCCGATGACGCCCGGCCGGATCCCGGTGCCGTCGGCTCCCTCGGTGAACTCGGCCAGCAACGCGACGGCGAGGCCGCGCTCGTCCGCCGATGACAGTGGCCGGGGATGGTAGGGCTCCAGGTACCAGCCGCTGCCCATGACCACACGTACGCCGCTGTCCTCGGAGAACGCGCGCAGTGCCGCCGGGTCGCGGCCCAGTCCGCCCGGGGTGACGTCGACGATGGTGCCGCCCCCGCCGGCGGCGAACGCGCGCAGGTCGGCCAGCATCCCTTCGGTGTCGTCGAGCACACAGTGGTCGAGGCAGGCGTAGGGCTGCTCGCGCAGCAGCCAGGCCAGTCCGGGTGTGGTGCGGGCGTCGCGCAGATGACCGAGCCGGGGGTCGGCCGGGGTGGTGACGGCCTTGCGGACGTCGTTCCGCAGATGCTCATGGGTGAGGGTGAGGCCGAGCCCGGTGCTGGGCACGGGCCCGGTCACCGTGGTCACGGTGCGGGGGGAGGGGCCGCTCATGAGCGGCCCGTCAGATGGGCGAACAGATCGGCCATCGCCCGGCCGCGCAGGTTGAGCCAGATCGCGGCGAGCAGCACCAGTCCGGTGACGATGGGGGTGAGGAACGGGCTCACGCCGAGCAGGTTGAGGCCGTTGGCGATGACTCCGGTGATGAGGGCGCCGATGACGGTGCCGAGTACGGTGCCCCGGCCGCCGAACAGATTGGTGCCACCGAGCACGACCGCGGCGATCACGGTGAGTTCGAAGCCCTGCCCGGAGTTGGCGGAGCCGGAGCCGAGCCTGGCCGCGGTGAGCAGTCCGGCGATACCGGCGGCCACACCGGTCAGCATCAGGGTGATCATCTTGATCCGGGCGGTGTTCACCCCCGCTCGTCGTACCGACTCCTCCTGGGAGCCGATGCCGTTGACGTAGGAGCCGAACGGCAGCTTCGACAGCAGGACCGCTCCGACGGCGACCGTGGCCAGGGCGATCCAGGCCAGTGCGGACAGTCCGAGGAAGGCGGCGTCGCCGAGCTTGGCGACGAAGAGCCGGGCGTCGATGGGGACGGAGAACCCCTTGGTCCACAGCTGTGCCAGGCCGCGGACGACCGACATGGTGGCGAGGGTGACGATGAACGGGGGGATCTTCTGATAGGCCGACAGCCATCCGTTGACGGCGCCCCAGAAGAGCCCGGCGAGCAGCGCCACGACGATCACCACGGAGGAGTCCCAGCCGGCCTGCAGCATCTCGGCGGAGCAGGTGGCGGTGAACGCGAGGATCGATCCCACGGACAGGTCGATCTGCCCGGTGCTGATCACGAAGGTCATGGCGACCGCCACGATCAGGGTGATCGCCACCTGGGTGGCCAGGTTGGCCAGGTTGGTGAAGGTCAGGAAGTTGGGGGCGGCGATGCCGAAGCCGAGGAAGAGCGCGACGCCCACGCCGAGCATGGCCAGGGTGGCCTTGTTGGCGCGCTGCCAGCGGCCCGGGGGCCGGCCCAGTACGGCGGTGGTGCGCATCGCGGTGTCGGCGCTCATTTCAGGCCACCTCCTCGGTGCCGGGCCCGCCGTTCGTGGCGCCGGATCGGGTGATCATGGCGACGAGCCGTTCGATGTCCAGATCGGAGATCGGGGCGTCCTCGACGCTGCGTCCCTCGTACATCACGGTGATCCGGTCGCAGACCTCGAACAGGTCCTGCAGCCGGTGGGTGATCAGGATGACGCCGACGCCCTGGGCGGCGACGTCGCGGATCATCTTCAGCACCTGCCGGACCTCGGCGACGGCGAGCGCGGCGGTGGGTTCGTCCAGGATCAGCACGCGCGGCCGGAACGACACCGCACGGGCGATCGCCACGGCCTGCCGCTGCCCTCCGGACAGTTCGCCGATCTCCTGGTAGGTGGATTTCACCCGGACGTGCAGTTCGGAGAGGGTTTCGGCTGCTCGGGCGTGCATCGTGGCGCGGTCGATGAAGGGGCCTCTGCGCGGTTCACGGCCGAGGAACAGATTGCTGGCCACGTCGAGGGTGTCGCACAGAGCGAGGTCCTGGTAGACGATGCCGACCCGCTCGCGGCGCGCGTCGGCGGGGCTGGTGAAGCGGACGTCGCGGCCGTCGATGGAGATCTGCCCGCTGTCGTGCTGGACCGCACCGGCCAGGACCTTCATCAGGGTCGACTTCCCGGCGCCGTTGTCGCCGACCAGGCCGAGCACCTCGCCCGGGGCCAGGGTCAGGTCGACGCCGCGCAGCGAGCGGACGGCGCCGAACGATTTGGTGATTCCTCGCAGGGAGACCAGCGCGCTCTCGCCCATCACTTCTCCAGGTAGTAGAGGTAGTTCTTGACGTTGTCCGGGGTCACCAGCTGGGTGGGAACGGGCACCTGCCGGCGGGTGGTGCGGCCGCAGGCCAGGTCGATCGCGGAATTCATGGCCTCGTAGCCGAACCGGAAGGTGTTCTGCTGCAGCACCCCGGTGATCCAGCCGGCCCGCAGCCCGTCGACGGCCTGGCTGGACAGGTCCCATCCGACGACCTTGAGGTCCTTGGTGCGGTGCTGGCTGACCACGGCGGCGGCCAGGCCGATCAGGGCGGGTTCGCCGGTGGCGTAGGCGTACTTCAGGCCGGGGTCGCGGGTGAGCAGGTTCTCGGCGGCGGTCTGGGCGTTCTCCTGGATGTTGCGGCCGTCGACCACGTTCTGGATCTTCATGCCCTTGGCGGTGACGGTGTTGGTGAATCCTTTCTGCCGCTCGTTCTGGATGGTGCTGTTGAGCGCGCCGACGACGCCGATCCCACCGCGGTTGCCGGCCGTCTTCAGCAGGGCCTCGCCGATCCGCCGGCCGCCTTCCGCGTTGCCGACGCCGACCTGGGCGGAGACCGCGGGGTCGTCGACGGTGGCGTCCACGGCGACGACCGGCACGCCCGCCGCCTTGGCCCGGCGGATGGCGGGCTTGATGCCCTCGGTGTCGACCGCGTCCACGATGATGGCGTCGTAGTGGTTGGCCACCAGGTCGTCGATGGCGTTGGCCTGGGTGGCGGAGTCGTCGTTGCCATTGACGATCTGGGTCTTCACCCCGGCCTTGTGGGCCACGGTCCGGGCGCCGGTGTTGATCTGGTTGAAGAACAGCGCCTGGAGGTTGATGGGCACGATACCGATCTTCGGAGCGTGGCCGCGGACGGTACAGGAGCGGGCGACCTCCGCGGGCGGCGGCGGGCCCTGCTCGGTGGTCTTCTTCTCGGCCGCCATCTCGCGGCGGGCCTGGGTGTCGCAGCCGACGGTCGTCAGCAGCAGGCCCAGCGCGACCACGGCCGTCACTTTCTGGCGCATCTGCTCTCCTTGTCCTACTGGGTGCGGGTCGGCTCCGGGGGTCCGGGGGTGGGATGGGCCGCGAGCCAGGCGTCGATGGCCCGCCGGTCGGGCAGCCCGTCACGGGCGCCGGGCCGGGTACAGGACAGACCGGCGGCGACGGCGGCGAAGCGCGCCGCCTCCAGCGGGGACCGGCCCCGGTCCAGTTCGGCGCAGTACGCGCCGGTGAAGCAGTCTCCGGCCCCGGTGGCGTCGACCGTGTCGACCTCGATCGCCGGACCGTCGTGGCGTTCACCGGCCGGGGTCAGCAGGGTCCAGCCGCGCGAACCGTCGGTCACGACCAGATGGACGTCATGGTCGGCGGCGGCCCGGACCAGGGCCGGTTCTCCGCCCAGCAGCGCGACGGCCAGCGGGCGGCCGACGACGGCGTGATCGGCCGCGGACAGCGCGGTGCGCATCGTCTCCGCCCGGTCGCAGCCGTCGAGGTCCACCACCAGGCCCGGTCCGGGCGTCCCGGGCGGGGCGTCGGCGGTGGCCTCGGCCAGCGCGGCGGCGGCCCCGGGGAAGCGGTAGCCGTCGAGGCAGAGCCAGTCCGCCCCGGCCTCGCGCGCGGCCCGTGCCGTACGGGTGATGTGCCGGGCGTCCAGCTCGTCGTCCTGGCTGATGACGGCGCGTTCGCCGTCCGGGGTGAGCAGTACGACGGCGGTGGTGAGGGTGCCGGTGCGGGCGGTCCAGTCGGTGCGGACCCCGTCGGCGGCGAGCGCGGCGAGGAACGCCGTGCTCCGCGGCTCCGGTCCGACCACACCGGCGAACCACGCGTCGGCCCCCGCCCGGGCCGCGGCCGCCGAGGCGTTGGCGGCCATCCCGCCGTGGCCGTGGCGGATGGCGGTCGCCTGCACGCGGTCACCGGGAGCGGGCAGCGCCGGCACACCGACGGTCAGGTCGATGTTGGCGTACCCACAGAAGACGATCACGGGAGCACCACTCCGGCCTTGGCCGCCGCGGTGGTCAGCTCGCGGACCTTGGCCCGGTCGACCCGGCCCCACCAGCGGCCGTTGTCCTTCACCGAGGACGCGACGATCACCCCGTCGCAGGCGGGCAGCAGACCGCCGATGTTGCCCGCGGTGATACCGGAGCCGATCACCACCGGCAGGGTGGTGTGGGCGGAGATGCCCTCGACCTCCTCCAGCGAGGCGGCGTCCCCGGTCCGGGAGCCGGTGGCGATCAGCACATCGGCGCCGAAGAACTCGGCGTCCTCAGTCTGTTCGGCCAGTGTGCGGTCGGCGACGATGGCGTGCGAACCGTGCTTGACGTGCACATCGGCGAAGACCTTGACCGGGCCGGCGCCGATCCGGCTGCGATAGCGGCTGGCGTGTGCCGACTGGCCCTCGATGATGCCTTCGTTGGCGACATAGGCATTGGCCCACTGGTTGACCCGTACGAATCCGCCGCCGCCGGACCAGGCGGAGGCGATGGAGCACTCGGCGGCGTTGGACAGCACGCTGACCCCGAGCCTGCCGCCGGCCCCCTCCAGCACGGCGTGCCGCACCCGGTCGGTCACCACGGCCATCGCCGCGGATGTCTCATAACCGTGTTCGCCCGGCTTGAGGAACGGGATGTCCCAGTGGTTCTCCACGATCAGCCCGTGGCAGCCGCCCTCCAGATAGGCCCGCGCCTCCTCGACCGCGAAGGCGCAGATCTCGTCCAGCGGGGCGCCCTCGTAATGCGGGCTGCCCGGCAGCGGCGGCAGGTGCACCACGCCGATGACGACCTTCGGGGTGCCGAACAGCTCCTTGATCGCGTTCGGCCGGGGAGGGAACACCCCAAGGCCGCTCGTGCTCCCGGATGTCGTCATCGCGCCACCTCAATGCAATCGATTACAGCTGAGTTGCGGAGGACCGTAGGCAGGGGTCAGGTGCCGTGTCAAGGCTCTATGCTGATTCAACGCGTCAGGTCACATCGGTGTTGGAGCCATGTGGCCGCCAGGTTTCCCGGCAGGAAGGTAATCGATTGCAACGGGTCACGATCGCTCAGGTCGCCGAGCGGGCCGGTGTCTCCACCGCCACCGTGTCGCGGGTGCTCTCCCGCCGGGGCCAGGTCTCGGCCGCGGTCGAGCGCAAGGTCCGCCGCGCCGCCGACGACCTGGGCTACCAGGTCAATGTCATCGCCAGGGCGCTGCGCAACAGTCGTACCGACACCGTGGGGATGGTCGTGCCCAGCATCACCAACCCGTTCTTCACCTCGCTGGTGGAGAGCGTGGAACACGCCCTGGGGAAGGAGGGCAAGGAGCTGTTCCTGTGCGACGCGCGCTCCGACCCGCGGATCGAGGCGCGCCGGCTGGCCTCGCTCGCCGCGCGCAACGTCGACGGCATCATCGTCAGCCCGAGCCACGGCGTCGACAGCCGGCCCGCCGTGCAGCAGACCGCGGACCGGCTGCCGCTCGTCCAGCTCGACCGATTCGTCGACGGCACCACCACCGACTGGGTCGGCGTCGACGACGTCGCCGCGATGCGGCAGGTCATGGACCACCTCCACGACGGCGGGACGCGATCGGCGGCCTTCATCGGCTCGCTGATGACCCACTCCTCCACGGAGCAGCGGTTCGCCGGGTTCCGGCGGCGCGCCGAGGAGCTGAACATCGAGGTGAAGCCGGACCAGGTGCTGCTCGGGGACTACAGCGTGGAGTGGGGCGAGGCAGCCGTGGCCCGGCTGATCGCGGAGGGCGGCCTCCCCGACGCGCTCGTATGCGCCGATGACCTGATCGCGCTCGGGGCCACCCGCGCCTGCCGGGCCCACGGTTTCGCGGTGCCCCAGCAGGTGCAGGTGACCGGCTACGACGACATCGAGTTCTCCCGGCTGGCCGAACCGGCCCTGACCACGGTCCATCAGCCCCGCGACCGGATCGCCGCGGAGGCGGTACGGCTGCTGGCCGCGGCCAGCCTGGCCAAGGACGCCGAGCGCGGTCCGCACGCGCGTATCTCACTCGTGCCGACCCTGGTGGTGCGCGACAGCACCCGGGCCGCCCAAGCGCCCCAGGACCGCATATGACGGCGACTCACCACAACCCCAGGAGGACCCCGATGGACGACGCGGACACCTGGCGCGGTGCGACGGACCTCGCGCGGCGGCTGGTGCGGATCGACACCCGGGGCGGCCGGGAGGCACCGGCCGCCGCACTGGTGGCGGACCGGTTGGACGGCGCGGGGTTCGACGTCCGGGTCGAGGAGCCCATACCCGGCCGGGCCAACGTCGTCGCCCGGTTCGGGCCCGCGGTACCACGGGTGCCGGTCACCTTCACCGGACACCTGGACACCGTGCCCGCCGACCCGTCGGGCTGGTCGTTCGACCCGATGAGCGGGGAGCTGCGCGACGGCCGGCTGCTCGGCCGCGGCAGCAGCGATATGAAAGCGGGCGTGGCCTGCCAGGTCGAGGCGGCGATCCGGGCCGCCCGGGAAAGCCGGCGGGACACCGCCGTACAGCTGATCTTCACCTTCGGCGAGGAGACCGGCTGCCATGGGGCCGAGGAGATCGACGCGGCGTCACTCACCCCCACCGACCTGCTCATCGTGGCCGAGCCGACCGGCAACCGGACCGTCCTCGGCCACAAGGGCGTGCTGTGGCTCGCCGCGACGGCCCGTGGGGTCTCCGCGCACGGTTCCCGCCCGGAGCTGGGCCGCAACGCGATCGCCGCGCTCGCCGCAGCGGCGAGCAGCATCCACGGGCACCGTGACTGGCCGGTGAGCCCGACCCACGGCCCGGCCACGGTCAACATCGGCACGTTCCACGCGGGCGAGCAGCCCAACCTGGTGCCGGACCGCGCCGAGATGCGGCTGGACGTGCGCACCGTTCCCGGCTTCGGACGGGACGAGGCGATCGCGGAGATCGCCCGGCTCTGCGGCGACGGCATCGCCCTCGAACCGCTGCTGGACCTGCCCGGCGTCGCCACCGACCCGTCGGCCGCCGCCACCGCGCGGGAAATCCTGGCCCCCGGCTCCTCGGCCCGCCCGGCCGAGTACGCGACCTACTTCACCGACGCCTCGGTGCTGACCGGCCGGCTCGGCGATCCGGCGGTGGTGGTGTACGGACCGGGCGACCCGGATCAGGCCCATGTCACCGATGAATCCTGCTCGCTGGCCGCCATGACCGAGTCCGCGGAGGCGATGCACCGGCTGCTGCGGCGCTGGTAGCCCGACGAGCGCGGTGCCGTACCGGGCCCGGGTCCCCAGACCGCCTCCACGGGTGCCGTGTGCTACCACGACTCCCGCTCGGCGCCGCCCGACAACGGACGGCCCGCGGCTGGCCTCGTCGCCGACCGGATCGACGTCCTCTTCCCTACCCCCAAGGGCTCCAGCAAGGCCCAACATGTGGCACCCCTGAACGGAAGGAAAGGCTCAGAACCCCTAACGGAATGACTCCAGGCGTCTTTACTAGGCTCCCGCCATGACGCTCGGGTACTGGGAACGGCACAGCTTCGACGACCTTGCGGTGACGGCCGAGCGGGACGAACTGCTCAAGCCGGCGGACCAGAACCCGGACCCGTGCGCCGCCTTCCTCAACCTGCTGCGTTCTGGGCGGCGGGACGCGGTGTGCGCGGCGCTGGAGTACTTCCACTATGAGGACCGGCAAGCCCGATGGGGCTTTGGCAACCCACTGGACGAGTACGCCGCGGAGGTTCTGGACCGCGCCCGGTGGGTGCTGCGCGGGACGCCGCTGCCGGAAGTGCGAGGGCAGGACCGGGCCAGCGCGCTGTGGGCGATCCAGAACCACGCCGAGGCTGCGGACGCTCCACTGATCACCGCCGCGCTGCGCGCCGTGAACGGCGACGTCGTCGACGATGGCGCCGTGTCCGCAGCCGGGCAGTGCCTCTACGCCTGCGATGTCCCTGAGGACCGAGAACTTGTCGCCCAGCTCGGCGCGATGGCCCTGGACGAGGACCGCCCACTGCGAGTCCGCGTGGCGTGCGCAAGGGCGCTGGCCTCGGCGGAGTCCGACCAGGCCGCCGAACTCGCGGTACGGCTGACCGACCTCCCGGAACTCGAGCTCCAGATGGCCTGCGCCGTTGTCCTCACCGCCCACCTCGACACGCATCGCCCCCTCCTCGAACGCCTGGTGGCCGCCTGGCCCCCCAACGCCCCCCAGGCGGACGACATCCGCGATGCCTTGGAGGAGGACCAGGACGACGCGTGACGTGCTCCGGGCGGCGGTGAGGTGTCGTCGATACGCCCACACGGTGGTGGCGCCCCGCGCATTTGGCCGATCACGGCCGTGTCGGGGCCGGAATTCCCGCACTCAGGGCGGGATGTGTGCACACATGGGCCTTGTTGTTCGGCGATGACCGAGGTGGACTGTGGTGAGTGCGTCGACGCTTCCTTCGGCCGAGGGAGCCGTGATCGGCACGGACGGATTGGCCGCTCTGGTCGATGTGTTGCGGGCGCGCGGGTACACGGTGATCGGCCCCACGGTCCGGGACCGTGCCATCGTGCTGGAAGAGCTGGAATCCGCTGCTCAGCTGCCGTACGGATGGGGTGTGGACCTCGAAGCCGGGCAGTACCGGCTGCGGTCGCGTACGGATGGCGCGGCCTTCGCCAACGCGGCCGGTCCGCAGTCGTGGAAGACGTTTCTGCACCCCGCCCGGGTCCGTCAGTGGACGGCCGAACGCGCGGGCGGAGAGCTGGTCATCGAGGCGGACGACACCACTCCTCCTCGCTTCGCCTTCCTCGGCGTCCGCTCCTGCGATCTGCGGGCCATCGCCGTCCAGGACCGGATTCTCACCGCCGGGCCGCACTCCGACCCGGTCTATCGGGGCAGGAGGTCCGGGGCGTTTCTGGTGGCGGTCGAGTGCACCGAGCCCGGGGGCACCTGCTTCTGCGTCTCGATGGGCACCGGTCCCGCCGCCGGGCCCGGGTACGACCTGGTGCTGACCGAACTGGTCGACGACGAGGGACACCGGTTCTGGATCCGCGCCGGCAGCCCGGAGGGGGCCGAGATCCTGGCGGAGCTGCCCGGCGAACCGGCCCCGGAGGCCGTCTGCCGGGCCGCCGCTGGCGCCGTCGCGTCCGCCGCAGAGCGGATGGGCCGCACGATGCCGGACACCGATATGCGGCGGCTGATGGCGGAAACGCTGGAGGCACCCCGCTGGGACGACGTCGCCTCCCGGTGCCTGACCTGCGGCAACTGCACCATGGTGTGCCCCACCTGCTTCTGTACCACCACCGAGGACGTCACCGACCTGACCGGGGACCACGCGGAGCGCTGGCGGGTCTGGGACGTCTGCTTCGACCTGGACTTCTCCTATCTGCCGGGCGGTCCCGTACGCGCCTCGCCGCGCAGCCGCTACCGGCAGTGGCTCACCCACAAACTGGGCACCTGGTACGACCAGTTCGGGTCGTCGGGGTGTGTGGGATGCGGTCGGTGCATCGTCTGGTGTCCGGTCGCCATCGACATCACCGAGGAGGCCGCGGCCCTGCACGACTGGACTCGGCGTACGGAGGACGAGCCACGATGACCGGGTGGCCCCTGTTGCTGGACACCCTTCCGCAGGTCCAGCGCGACCGGCTGTTCACGCTCGCCGACGAGCGGGACTTCCGGGCCGGCAGCACCCTGTTCGACGAGGGCGGTGTCGCCGACCGGTTCTGGCTGATCCGTTCCGGCGAGGTCGCCCTGGATGTGTACGTTCCCGGCCGTCGGGCCCAGGTGGTGGAAACCCTCGGGCCGCGGCAGCAGCTCGGATGGTCATGGATCTTCCCGCCGTATCGCTGGCATCTGGGCGCCCGGGCCCTGGGCCCCGTGCGGACCTGGGAATTTCCCGCAGCTGAGGTGCGTGAGCTGTGCATGGCCGATACGGAGCTCGGGTACGAGCTGATGCTGCGGTGCGCGGCACTGATCGCCGACCGGCTCCAGGCCACCCGGTTGCGGTTGCTCGACCTGTACACGCCGCACGGAAGCGTCCCGCCGTGACCACCGTGCCCCTGCCGTACCGGGTGACCGCCGTTTCGGCGGAGACCGCGGACTGTGTGTCGCTGGAGGTCGCACCGGTGGGGCGGGCGCTGCCGGAGTTCTCGCCGGGCCGGTTCGCCATGGTGTACGCCTTCGGTGTCGGTGAGGTGCCGATCTCGGTCAGCGTGATTGGTGACGGTCACCGTCTGGTGCACACCGTGCGCGCCATCGGCGCGGTCACCGGTGCGCTGTGCCGGCTCAGGGCGGGGGACGCGATCGGCCTGCGGGGCCCCTATGGCACAGGCTGGGATCTCGGCGCGGCAGCCGGGTTGGACGTCCTGGTGATCGCCGGTGGCATCGGGCTCGCCCCGCTGCGCCCGGTGGTGCGTCATGTGCTCGACCACCCCGGGCACTACGGCCGCCTTCATGTGCTGATCGGGGCCCGCACCCCTGAGGATCTTCTCTATGGGGAGGAACTGGAGCACTGGCGGCGTGCCTCGGCCCAGGTGGAGGTGACCGTCGACCGGCCCGGCCCAGGCTGGCGTGGCAGCGTGGGCGTGGTCACCGCCCTGCTGGACCGGGTCGGCTGGCGCCCCGATCGGACCGCCGCGCTGCTCTGCGGCCCCGAGGTGATGATCCGGCACACCGCCGGGGCGCTGCTCGCCCGCGGGTTGCCCGCGCGCCGGGCCCAGGTGTCACTGGAACGGAACATGCGCTGCGGCACCGGCCACTGCGGTCACTGCCAGCTCGGGCCGCTGCTGCTGTGCCGGGACGGTCCGGTGGTCGGCTGTGACCGCGCCCGGCCCCTGCTCGCCGTCAGGGAGCTGTGACATGGAACCCGACCGCCGCCCCTCCCTCGCCGTGTGGAAGTTCGCCTCGTGCGACGGCTGCCAGCTGACCCTGCTCGACTGCGAGGACGAACTGCTCCCGCTCACCGACCGGGTGCGCATCACGCACTTCCTCGAGATGTCCAGTGCGGAGGACTCCCGGGAGCCCGCCACCCTCGCGGGTTCCGGACCGTACGACCTCTCCCTGGTGGACGGGTCCATCACCACCGACGAGGACGTCCGGCGTGTCCACCACATCCGGCGGATCTCCCGTCGACTGGTCACCATCGGGGCCTGCGCCACCGCGGGCGGCATTCAGGCCTTGCGCAACTTCGCGGACGTCGAGGAATTCCGCGCCGCGGTCTACGCCAGTCCTGAGTACATCGCGACCCTGGACACCTCCACCCCCATCTCGGCGCATGTACCGGTCGACTTCGAGTTGCGCGGCTGCCCGATCGACCGCGGCCAGCTACTGGAAGTGATCACGGCCTTTCTGGCCGAGCGAAAGCCGAACATCTCCAGCCACAGCGTCTGCTTCCAGTGCAAGCGGCGCGGCACGACCTGTATCACCGTCGCCCAGGGCATCCCGTGCCTGGGGCCAGTCACCCATGCGGGGTGCGGTGCGCTCTGTCCCGCCTACGGGCGTGGGTGCTACGGCTGCTTCGGGCCGATGGCTCACCCCAACCTGGAGGCCATGGTGCGAGAGCTGCGGCACGACGGTATGACCGAGCGGGACATCGTGCGCGTCTTCCGCACCTTCAACGCCGCCTCGCCCGAATACGGCCCCGTACCCGAGCTCGCGGCCCGGGAGGCCCACGAGCCCCCGGCGGAGGAAGAGCCTCGATGAGCCACCGCGGATCCCGTGTGCTGCGTCTGGACGCACTCGCCCGAGTGGAGGGGGAAGCGGCACTCCACCTGGCCGTGCGCGCCGGGACGGTCGCCGAGCTGCGACTGCGGATCTACGAGCCGCCGCGCTTCTTCGAGGCTTTCCTCATCGGCCGCGGCCATGGCGAGCCACCCGACATCACCTCACGGATCTGCGGAATCTGCCCGGTGGCGTACCACACGACCGCATGTCAGGCCATCGAGAGTGCCTGCGGGGTGACGGTCGACGGACCGCTCGCGCAACTGCGGCGGCTGCTCTACTACGGCGAATGGATCGAGAGCCAGTCCCTGCACATCCACCTGCTGCACGCCCCCGACTTCCTCGGCCATCCCAGCGCGGTCGAGCTCGCCCGAGAGCATCGCGCGGCGGTGGAACGCGGCCTGCGGATCAAACAAGCGGGCAACGCCGTCATGGAGCAACTCGGTGGCCGCGCCATCCACCCGATCAACGTCCGCGTCGGCGGCTTCTACCGCGTACCCGCCCCGGCCGAACTCGCCCCGCTGGCCGAGCGGCTGCGCCGGGCCCATGACGACGCGCTGGAGACCGTGCGCTGGGTGGCCGGCTTCGACTTCCCCGACGCCACGTACGACGGCCCGCTGCTGGCGATGCGCGACCCCGGCCGGTACGCCATCGACTCCGGAACTCCGGCCGTCATGGCCGCGGGGGCGGGCTCGGACGGCCCTGCCCCCGTACGAACTCTTCCGGTGGAGGAGTTCGAGCGCCATGTGGTGGAACGGCAGGTCCGCCACTCGACCGCCCTGGTGTCGGAGCTGGACGGTCACCACTACCTGACCGGTTCGCTGGCCCGGTACGCGGTCAGCGGGCGGTGGCTCCACCCCTCGGCCCTCGACGCCGCGCGGGGGGCGGGGCTGGGCGATCCGGCCACCGGCGCGGTGTGCCGCAATCCGTTCCGGAGCATCATCGTCCGCGCCGTCGAGGTGGCCCACGCCGTGGCCGAGGCGCTGCGGATCATCGACGCCTACGAGCCGCCCTCCCGGCCGTACGTCGCGGTGCCACCGCGCCTGGCGACCGGTTGCGCGGCCACCGAGGCGCCGCGCGGGCTGCTCTACCACCGCTACGCCATGGACGCCGACGGCACCATCACCCTCGCCCGTATCGTGCCGCCCACCGCGCAGAACCAGGCCGCCATCGAGTACGACCTCCGTCGCCAGGTGCAGTCCCGCCTGGACGGGCCGGGTGAGCCGCCCGGCGACGAGGAGCTGACCGCACTGTGCGAGCGGGGCGTCCGCAACCACGACCCGTGCATCTCCTGCTCCGCGCACTTTCTGGACCTGACGGTGGAGCGTGGATGACGGGCCGGGTCGTGGTCATCGGCGTGGGCAATCCGTTCCGCCGGGACGATGGAGCGGGCCCGGCCGTCATCGAGGCCCTGCGTGGCCGAGTGCCCGAGGGCACGGTGCTGACCGACAGCGACGGCGAGCCCGGGAGGATGCTCGGCCTCTGGCACCGTCAGGACGCCGTTGTCGTGGTCGAAGTGGTGCACGCCCACCCCGGGCAGCCGGGGCGACTGCACACCCTGACGGCGGAGCGGGCCGCGCGATGCGCCGCGCGCTCCGCCAGTACCCACGCCCTCGGGCTCGGTGAGACCTTCGCCCTGGCCGCGGCGCTCGACCGGATGCCCGAGGAGCTCACGGTGCACGCGGTGGAAGGGGAGGACTTCGGCCTCGGCCGCGGGCTCAGCACCGCGGTGGCCGACGCGCTCCCCGAGTTGATCCGTCACGTGGCCGAGGCCATCGACGAGGCGCACCACCGGCTTCGGCACGCGAGCGCCCTGACCGACGGCCGGGGAAGGGCATAGTCCGCCTGGCGTGGCAACGTGGTGCGCCACCTGGGCCGTTCGGGGCACGTCGGGCCGCCGCGCGGGTGTGTTCTCCCACCGTGGCCGCACCCGTACCTAACATGACGAACGCCCTAGTCGGACGGCCTTCGTACCACGGCCGGAACCTCGTGCGGGCTCATGACCACTCCGGGACGGAAGTGCCGTGTCCATGGAACAGCCATTGGTGTCCGGCACAGCCGCGGCGGAGCCGGACACCAACGGCTCGCAACGGCCGGTCCGCCGCCTGGTGGCGGTCGGTGGAGTGGTACAGGGAGTCGGCTTCCGGCCCTTCGTCCATGCCTTGGCCATCGAACTGGACCTGTCCGGGCAGGTGGCCAACGGACCAGCCGGGGTGCGGATCGAGATCGAGGGCGGCACCGACGCGGTGGCCGCCTTCTGCCACCGGCTGACGGTGGACGCACCCCCGCTGGCGGACATCGTCTCGGTGGCCACCTCCGAGCTGTGCCCGACCGGTGGCACCGGTTTCGCGATCGTGCCCTCCACGACAGGCCACGGCCGCACCCTGGTCCCGCCCGACGCCGCCACCTGCGACGCCTGCCTCACCGAGCTGACCGATCCGGCCAACCGCCGCCACCGGCACCCGTTCATCACCTGCACCGACTGCGGTCCACGCTTCACCATCACCACCACCATGCCCTACGACCGGTCCACGACCACCATGGCGGCGTTCCCCATGTGCCCGGAGTGCGCGGCGGAGTACACGGACCCGTCCGGCCGGCGGTTCCACGCCCAGCCCATCGCCTGCTGGGCCTGCGGGCCACGTCTGAGGCTCACCGGCGCCGTACGACGGGAAGACGGGGCCGCGTTGGCCGAGGCCCGGCGGATGCTGGCGGCCGGGGCGATCCTGGCGATCAAGGGCCTCGGCGGCTATCACCTGGTCTGCGACGCCACCGACCCCAGGGCCGTGGGCGAACTGCGACGCCGCAAGGCCCGTGGCGACAAGCCGTTCGCCGTGATGACCCCCGACCCCGACACCGCCGCCCGGCTCGGCTACCTCGGCCCGGCGGAGTGCCGCCTCCTGGTGGGGCGGTCCCGACCCATCGTGCTGTTGCGCCGCCGGTCCCCGACTCCGCTCGCGCCACAGGTGTGTCCGGGGAGCCCGGACATCGGGGTGCTGCTGCCCTACACCCCGTTGCACCGGCTCCTGTTCGGCCTCCCGGACGACCCACCCAGTCCCGGCGTCCTGGTGGTGACCAGCGGAAACCTCTCCGGCGAGCCGCTGGTGACCGACGACCGGGAGGCGATGCTCCGCCTGGACCGGCTGGCCGACGCCTGGCTCTGGCACGACCGGCCCATCGTGGTGGCCTGTGATGACTCGGTGATCCGGGCCCGTGCGGACGGTTCGCCACTGCCGATCCGCCGCTCGCGCGGCTTCACCTCGGCGTGCGTTCGTCTTCCGGTGGCCGTCCGTCCGGTCCTCGCGGTCGGCGGGGACCTGAAGAACACCCTGTGCCTGGCGGAGGGCGACGCCGCCTGGCTGTCCGCCCACATCGGGGACTTGGACAGCCTGGCCGCCCAGCACGCTTTCGAGCGTGCCGAGAGCCATCTGCGGGCGCTCACCCGAGTCGAACCGGTCCGTATCGCCGCCGACCGCCACCCCGGCTACCGGTCCGCGCGATGGGCCCGGCGGGACGGTCGGCCGCTGACCCAGGTGCAGCACCACCACGCCCACATCGCTTCCGCGATGGCGGAGCACGGACTGGATGAACCGGTGCTCGGTGTCGCCTTCGACGGCACCGGCTACGGCGACGACGGCGCCGTATGGGGCGGCGAGGTGCTGCTGGCCGACTACGCGGGTTACCGCCGCCTGGCGCATCTGGCGTACGTACCCCTGCCGGGCGGTGACGCGGCGGTGCGCCATCCGTATCGGATGGCACTGGCCCATCTGCGCGCGGCCCGCCTCGCCTGGTCGCCCGACCTGCCGTGCACCGCCGCCTGCCCACCGGATGAACTTCGCCTGCTGCAGGTCCAGTTGGCACGTGGCATCGGGTGTGTGCCGACATCCAGCATAGGACGGTTGTTCGACGCCGTGTCCTCGCTGGTGGGCGTCTGTCACCGGGCGGGGTACGAGGCTCAGGCCGCCGTGGAGCTGGAGGCCGCGGCCGTGACCGCCGACGAGGTGCGGGACGGCTATGCCTTCGCGCTCGAGGATCCCGCCCCGATGTTGGCGGCGATCGTGGCCGATCTCCGCGCGGGTGCGGGGGTCCCGCTGATCGCCGCCCGCTTCCATCTGGCGGTCGCCGGTGCGGTCCGCACGGCCTGCCGGAGGGCACATCGGAGCACGGGCGTGCGGACGGTCGTCCTCACCGGCGGGGTGTTCGCCAACGCCCTCCTGGACGGGATGTGCACCGCCGGGCTGGCCGAGGACGGATTCACCGTTCTCGCGCACACGGTGGTGCCGCCCGGCGACGGCGGCCTGGCCCTGGGGCAGGCGGTCGTCGCCGCCCGTGTCGCCGACACCTGAGCAATCGAGGAGGAGCACATGTGCCTGGCGGTACCCGGCCGCGTGGTCGGCATCGAGGAACGGGACGGTACGCCGATGGCGCGGGTCGACTTCGGCGGGGTGGTCAAGGACGTCTGCCTCGCCTATCTGCCGGAGATCGAGGTCGGTGAGTACGCGATCGTTCACGTCGGCTTCGCGATCCAGCGGCTCGACGAGGAGTCCGCCCTGGCCACCCTTCGGCTCTTCGAGCGGATCGGTGCGCTGGACGAAGAGTTCGGCGATGCCTGGGCCCGTGCGGCGGCCGAGGCGGAAAGGGTATCCGAGGAGGAGAACCGGTGAAGTACATCGACGAATTCCAGGACCCCGGCCTGGCCCGACGGCTCCTGGACGACATCGCCCGGACGGTCACCCGGCCATGGGCGATGATGGAGGTCTGCGGCGGTCAGACCCACTCGATCATCCGGCACGGCATCGACCAACTGCTGCCCGAGAAACTTGAGTTGATCCACGGGCCGGGCTGTCCGGTCTGTGTCACTCCGCTGGAGATGATCGACAAGGCGCTGGAGATCGCGTCCCGACCGGGCGTGGTCTTCTGCTCGTTCGGCGACATGCTCCGGGTGCCGGGAAGCGACCGCGATCTGTTCCGCGTCAAGAGCGACGGCGGTGACGTCCGAGTCGTCTACTCACCCATGGACGCGCTGCGAATCGCCCAGCGCGCCCCGGACCAGGAGGTGGTGTTCTTCGGCGTCGGCTTCGAGACCACCGCGCCCGCCATCGCCATGGCGGCCCACCAGGCCAAACGGCTCGAGGTTCGGAACTTCAGCCTGCTGGTCTCACACGTCCGGGTGCCACCGGCCATCGAGGCGATCATGCGATCGCCGGACTGCCGCGTCCAGGCGTTCCTCGCCGCCGGACACGTGTGCAGCGTGATGGGCACCTTGGAGTACCCCGCCCTCGCCGACGCCTACAAGGTGCCCATCGTGGTCACCGGATTCGAGCCGCTGGACATTCTGGAAGGCATTCGCCGGGCGGTCCGCCAACTCGAGCGAGGGGAACACCGTGTCGAGAACGCCTACCCGCGCGCCGTGCGCCCGCAGGGTAACCCGGTCGCCCTGAGTGCGCTGAGAGAGGTGTTCACCACCACCGACCGCGCCTGGCGCGGCATCGGCACCATTCCGGACAGCGGCTGGCGGCTGGCGGACGCCTACCGCGACCACGACGCCGAGCACCGGTTCGAGGTCACCGGCCTGGCCACCGACGAGCCCGCGGTGTGCCGCAGTGGAGAGGTGCTCCAGGGGCTGATCAAGCCCCACGAGTGCGCGGCCTTCGGCACCGCCTGTACTCCGCGCACACCGCTCGGCGCGACCATGGTCTCCAGCGAGGGCGCGTGCGCCGCCTACTACCTGTACCGGCGTCTGGCCACGCCCCGCACGGAGGAGACGGCTTCCGTTGACTGACAGCACCACGAGCACCACCGGCTGGTCCTGTCCGATGCCGCTGCGCGACCACCCGGTGGTGGTGATGGGCCACGGTGGTGGCGGAGCGCTTTCCGCGGAGCTGACTCGGCACCTGTTCCTCCCGGCCTACGGTGGCGAGACGCTGGGAGGGCTCACCGACTCGGCCGCCGTCACACTCGGCGGTACCCGGCTGGCGTTCTCGACCGACTCCTACGTCGTCCGCCCGCTGTTCTTCCCTGGCGGGAGCATCGGAGATCTGGCGGTCAACGGCACCGTCAATGACCTGGCCATGAGCGGAGCCGTTCCCGCGTACCTGTCCTGCGCGTTCATCCTGGAGGAGGGTACGGAGCTGAGCACCGTCGGCCGGGTCGCCCAGGCGCTCGGGGCGGCCGCCCGAGAGGCGGGCGTCACCGTGGTCACCGGCGACACCAAGGTGGTTGACTCCGGGCATGGCGACGGTGTGTACGTGAACACGGCGGGGATCGGGCTGATCCCCGAGGGGGTGGACATCCGTCCGCAGCGAGCGCGGCCCGGTGACGTGGTGATCGTCAGCGGGCCGATCGGACAGCACGGCATCGCCATCCTCAGCGTCCGCGAAGGGCTGACGTTCGGCACCGAGGTGGTCAGTGACACCGGGCCCCTGGCCGGACTCGTCCGGGCGATGCTCGCCGTCACGCCCGAGATCCATGTCCTGCGCGACCCCACGAGAGGCGGCCTGGCCGCCGCTCTCAACGAGATCGCCGCAGCCTCCGACACCGGTGTCGTCCTGGACGAGGGGGCGGTGCCCGTCCCGGAAGCGGTCGCCACCGCCTGTGCCCTCCTCGGCCTGGACCCGATGTACGTGGCCAACGAGGGCCGCCTGGTGGCCTTCGTGCCCAGGGAGCACGCGGAGGCGGTCCTGGACGCGATGCGCGCGCATCCGCTGGGACGTGAGGCGGCCGTGATCGGCGCGTGCGTGGCCGAACACTCCGGCATGGTCGTGGCCCGTACCGGACTGGGCGGAACCCGGATCGTGGATCTGCCGCTCGGCGAGCAACTGCCCCGGATCTGCTGAACAGCGAGGGCGAGGGGCGTGTCATCGGCGTCGTCTCCGAGGCGGATCTGCTGGCCCCCGGCGGTGACCGTGCATCCGGACGGCACGCCGGCCGAGGCGGCCCGGATCATGGCCGTCAGAGGGGTCAAACGGCTTGCCGTGGTCGACGGCGAGGGCAAGCTGCGGGGAATCGTCAGCCGGGGCGATCTGCTGAAGGTCTTCCTCCGTCCGGACCAGGACATCGAGGAGGGGGCCGTGGACGTGGATGCCACTTCTGGGGCGTCGGACGGGACGAGGCAGAGCGCACGCCCTGAGGACGATTCCTCCAGAACGGGCGCGGCCGGAGCTACGGCTCGATGTCCAGCACGTCGCGGGCCGGCCGCCTGGGGGTCCGCGTGCCCGGAGGGCCGTACCCCAGCCGTAGCATCATCTGCACATAGGCCATGCCCGACGTGGGGTCGCGCAGTGGCCACCGCAGATCCTGCCATTCGAGGGCCTGGGTGACGAACGAGGCGGACAGTCCCGCCAGGGTGGCGCGCAACAGCACCCGCTCCACCGCCTGGCCGGTGCGCAGCCAGTCCACCGGGCGGTCGCGCGAGGTGGACAGCAACGCCAGGTGGGGGAAGGTCTCGAAGTCGGCGGTCGGGCGGCCGGGGACGGTCTTGCCGCCCGCGAAGTCACGCATGGGAGCCTTGCCGATCCGGCGGCGGGGCCCGAAGGCGTACTCCGGAACGCCTTCGGTGGCCGGCCGGGTGTCGTCCGTGGCGCGGGTGAAGCGGGCCAGGTCCGCGGCGGCGCCGGCGTCGGTGAGGTTGCGGGCCTCGGCCTCCAGCGCCAGGTCCACGATGGACTGCAGATGCCAGCCGGAGGCGAAGGACAGCGCGACGTGCTCCCGGTGTGCGGCGTCGACGAGGGAGGTCCGTACGGACGCGGGGATCTCGGTCTCGGCGAAGGGAAACCGGCTGGTGTGCCGGGTGTGCACGGCCGGGTACAAGTCGGCCGGATCGGCCTCGTCACCGAGCGGACCGGTCAGGGTCACCGACGCCAGCAGCATGGGGTCGCCGGGGTCGGGCAGCGGCCGGGTCTGCGCCTCCCAGCCCTCGTGGGCCACCGCGACCCGCAGGTTCATCAGGGCGGCGCCACAGCCGATGTGCAGGGCGCGGAGTTCGGGGTCGGTGTGCGGCAGAGCGCCTCGGAGATCGGCCCGCAGATAGAAGACACGCCTCCGCCGGAAGTACTGGAACCGCCAGGGCTGGGCGTTGTGCATCGACGGGGCGGCCGTGGCGTCCTCCACCAGCGCCATGACCACCGCGTCGGAAAGCGAACGAGCGCTGCCGTGTGTAGCGGTGGAGATGCGGTCCCCGGTCGTCTCCCGCCGCCCTTTCGGCCCACGGCCTTCCGGTTCGTGCCCGGTGGGGTGAATGTGTGCGTCCGGGCCGGGGAACACAAGGGTGACTTGGTCGGTGTCCGACCACCGGACGTCGTAGGGAGGTGTCCCGTCGTCATGGTGGAGCCCGACGATCTCACCGTCCCGTTTGGCGGCACCGGTGGTAGGGCTCTCGACAATCAGTTGGTCGCCGACATGGGCGTGCATCGGCATCCCGCCTCTCTGTCTCACTTCCACTGTGTCACCGCGGGTGAGAGGTGTCGTGGGGACGGAGAGCCCTGGATCGATGGGTCGGATGGCCCCGTGGTGGGCCGTGTGGCCGTCAGGGGGAGCCATGAGGCTCATTCGGCGGCGCGGGGGAGCTGGCAGGCTCGGTAACGGAGCCGGGCTCGACGAGGGAGCCAGGCTCTGCGACGGAAACACCGGCTGACCCACCGCGAGTGAGTCTGCGAGAGGAGCGGGAAACTCAGCAGGAGGCACCGCCATGCAACAAGCCGCCATGGAACAAGTGGTCACCGTGAGGCTCGACGGCTCGGCCGAGAACCTGGCCGCCGCGCACTGGGCCGCCGACGAGGCGGAGCGGCGTGAGCTGCCGCCGCGGACAGCTCGTACCGCCCAAGCGCCTGAGATGCGCAAACTCTGGGCTCAGGAGGCCCTGGAGGATGCCAAGGCGCGTCTGCCTGCCGACTGCTCGGGGGTGTCAGCCTCGACTGAACTGGTCTCCGAGACGGCAGTTGAGGCCCCGGTGGCCTGGGGCGCGGCCTCGGAGATGCTGGTGCTCGGCTCACACGGGCGTGGTGCTGTGGGGGGCTTTTTGCTCGGGTCCGTCGGTCTGCATGTACTTGCGTTGTCCAAGAGCCCTGTCGTGATGATGCGGGGGAACGGAGGGGCGCGGACCGGGGTTGGCACCCGCGATGTCGTCGTCGGCATCCAGGATCCGCCGGAGTCGGCCGCGTCGATCGAATTCGCCTTCGCCACCGAGGTTCTGCTGGGGGCGGCCGCGCAGGCCGGGGTGATGGTGGTCGGCCGCCCCACCCACCGGCCCGTCGTGGGCCCGTGCCTCGGCCACGTCGCTCACGCGCTCCTTCACCACGCCGCGTGCCCCGTCGCTGTCGTGCCCCACGCCCCCGTGACGTCACGTGCCTCAGCAGGCCCGGAAGGGAGAACCCATGGCGCGTCGCACGCCGCCGAACGAGAGTGAACCAGTACGACTGCCGCGTGCCCCGTACGAGAAGGAACTGCGCCGTCTGCAGATCGAACTGGTCAAGTTCCAGGACTGGGTGCGGGCCGAGGGACAGCGTGTCGTGGTGGTCTTCGAGGGACGGGACGCGGCTGGGAAGGGCGGCGCGATCACACGGGTCACCGCACGCCTCAACCCGCGTGTCGTCCGCACCGTCGCCCTGCCCGTGCCCACGGACCGCGAACGCACCCAGTGGTACTTCCAGCGCTATGTCGAGCAGCTTCCCGCCGCGGGGGAGATCGTGCTCTTTGACCGCAGCTGGTACAACCGGGCCGGGGTCGAACGCGTCATGGGGTTCTGCACCGAGGGGGAGTACCAGCGCTTCCTCCACCAGTGCCCGGTCTTCGAGCGGATGCTGGTCGAGGACGGGATCCTGCTGCGCAAGTACTGGTTCTCGGTGAGCGACTCCGAGCAGGAACGGCGGTTCCGACAGCGCCTGGACGATCCCACGCGACGCTGGAAGATCTCCGCGATGGACCTGGAGTCCATCACCCGCTGGGAGGCGTACTCCCGGGCCAAGGACGAGATGTTCGCGTGCACCGACATCCCCGAGGTCCCGTGGTACGTCGTCGAGAGCGACGACAAGCGCGCCGCCCGGATCAACATGATCGCTCACCTGCTGTCGACCGTTCCGTACGGCGACGTCCGGCTCCCGGAATTGCGTCTGCCGCCCCGCCCCGAGCCCACCGGCTACCAGCGACCGCCCAGGCACCTGCAGACCTTCGTGCCCGACCACGCGGCCTCGCTCCGGGCACCGGGCCGCGTACCGGCCTCCGACGCGGACACGGCCGACGGAAGGGGATACCGATGACGGACACCACATCCCGCTCCGATACCGTCCACGCCCTGCTCGCCGACGGCTCCACCGTCGAGATACGCCCCGCCCGACCACAGGACCGGGACGAGGTCCTGCGCATGCATCAGGAGATGTCTCCGGAGGCCATGCGGCTGCGGTTCTTCGCCGTCAACCCGCGCTACGCACAGGAGGCGGCGGACCGCGTGTGCGCGCCGGGGCACCGCGGTTACCGTGCGCTCCTCGCGCTGGCGGACGGCCGGGTGGTCGGGGTGGCCGAGTACACCATGCTGCCCACGGCCCCCGGCGAACCGGTGTCCGCCGACATCGCACTGGCCGTCGCCGAGGGCCGCCACGGGCAGGGCATCGGCACACTGCTGCTCGAACACCTGGTCCACGCGGCCCGGGAGGCGGGCATCTCCGGCTTCACCGCCGAAGCACTCGCCGAGAACCATGAGGTCCTGAAGGTCTTCGCCGATCTGGGCCTGCGCACCTCCCGGTGCGCAGGCGGCACCGACGTCCGCTGCACCGTCCACCTGGCGGAGGACGAGCACTACCTGTCGGCGGTGGACCGACGGGGCCGGACCGCTGACGTGGCCAGCCTTCGGCCACTGTTGAGGCCCCGGTCGGTGGCCGTCGCGGGGGCGGGCCGGAGGCCCGGATCGGTCGGCCGGGCCGTGCTGGGAAACCTGCGGTCCGGTGGCTTCACCGGGGCGCTGTACGCGGTCAACCCGCACGCCCGGGTCATCGAGGGGACACCCGCGTTCCCCTCAGTGGCGGCCCTCCCGCTCGTACCGGATCTCGTCATGCTCGCCGTACCGGCGCCCACGGTGCCCGACGTCGCCGGGCAGTGCGGCGCCGCGGGGGTGCGGGCGCTGGCCGTCCTGACAGCGGGGCTCGACACCGGCCAGGCGGAGGCGCTGTTCACCTGCTGCCGACGCCACGGGATGCGGCTGGTGGGCCCCAACTGCCTGGGGATCGCCAATCCGGCCGACGAAGTGCGCCTGAACGCCACGTTCGCCGCGCATCCCCCGCTGCCGGGGTGCGCGGGGGTCGCCGTGCAGTCCGGAGGGGTCGGCATCGCTCTGCTCGAGCGGTTCGGCCGGCTCGGCGTCGGCGTGTCCAGCTTCGTGTCGCTGGGCGACAAGTACGACGTCAGCGGTAACGACCTGCTCCAGTGGTGGGAGGCGGACCCCCGCACCCGGCTCGCCGTGCTCCACCTGGAGTCCTTCGGCAATCCGCGGGCCTTCTCCCGCACCGCGCGCCGAGTGGCTCGCACCATGCCCGTGCTCACCGTGGACGCGGGCCGCTCGGAGGCCGGGCGGCGCGCGGCCGCCTCGCACACCGCCGCCGCGGCCACCCCCACCATGACCCGCGGTGCCCTGTTCACCCAGGCGGGCATCATCGCCACCCGGAGCATCGCCGAACTGGTCGACACCGCGGCCCTGTTGCACGCCCAGCCGCTGCCCGCGGGCATCCGCGTCGCGGTGGTGAGCAACGCGGGGGGCGCCGGTGTGCTCGCCGCCGACGCCTGCGCCGACGCCGGACTCACCGTCCCCGCCCTGGACCCCGGTCTGGCCGGTGAACTGCGGTCAGTCCTGCCGCCCGGAGCCGCCACCGGCAACCCCGTGGACACCACGGCCGCCGTCACCGCCGACCGGATGCGCTCCTGCGTGGAACGGCTGGCGGCACACGGCACCGTGGACGCCGTGCTGGTGGTCCTCGTGCCCACCGCCCTGGCCACCGGAACGCGGGATGACCCGCTGCTGGCCCTCACCGGCGCGCCGGGAGTGCGGTCCCGGCCGGTGGCCGCGGTCCTCCTCGACCAGGAGGCCCCCGTACGGCTGCTCGCGAGCGCCGACGACCACCCTGTCCTGGCCTATTCCGAGCCCCAGTCGGCGGCCCGCGCGCTCGTCCACGCCGCCCGCTACGCGCGCTGGCGCGCCGAACCGCCGGGCAGCGTGCCACCGCTGTCGGGCATGGACCCCGCCGGTGCCACGGCCATCGTGGAGGAGTTCCTCACCCGTCACCCCGACGGGGGATGGCCCGACCCCCGTGCCTGCGCGGCCCTCCTCGACCGCTACCGCATCCCCCAGCTGTCCTGGGCCTGGGCGGAGGACGAGGACACCGCCGTGGCCGCAATACGACACCTGGTGGCGGACAAGCGCGGCCGGGTGGCCGTCAAGGCGTACTGGCCGGGGCTGGTGCACAAGAGCGACCTGGGAGCGCTGCGGCTCGACCTGGAGGGGCCGGACCAGGTGCGCCACGCCTACCGGGACCTGCGGGAGCGCTTCGGGGACCGTATGACCGGTGCGCTCCTCCAGCCCATGGCGCGCCGGGGTGTCGAACTGTTCGCGGGCGTCGCCCAGGACGAGGTGTTCGGCCCCCTGGTGCTTTTCGGCCTCGGCGGCACCGCCACCGAGCTCCTCGCCGACCACGCCGCGAGGCTCGCCCCGCTCACCGACCGCGATGTGCACAGCCTCCTCACCGCTCCGCGCTGCGCCCCGCTGCTCTTCGGCTACCGGGGCGGCCATCCCGTGGACCTGGAGGGACTGGAACAGTTGCTGCTGAGGCTGTCCCGCATGGCCTGCGACCTTCCCCAGCTCGCCGAGACCGACCTCAACCCGGTGGTGGCCCGGCCCGACGGAGTCGTCGCCCTGGACGTCCGGCTGCGCCTCCTGCCACGCCACGCCCACGACCCCTATCTGCGGCGACTGCGCGCCGCCCGGCAGTGGCGGGCCTGAGTACGCCCGTGCCGTGCGCGGTCACACCTGCTGCGGCACGATCACGACCGGGCATGCGGAGCGGTGGAGTACGGCGTGGCTGACCCGGCCGAGCTGCAGCCCGATGTGGTCATGGCGCCGGAGGGCGCCGACGACCAGCAGATCGGCCTGCTCCGAGACGTCCAGCAGGACCCGGTGTGCCGCTCCTTCGACGACTTCGCGATGGACCGTGATGTCGTCGTGCTCGCGCTCGACCTGGTCCAGCACCTCGCTGAGGACGCCCGCCGCCTGCTCCTCGTAGATCAGGCCGCTCGCCTCACGCTCCAGCGGCGACTGGCCCGCGTGGGGGCGCGCGGGGCGCCGCCAGGAGCGTACGGCGTGCAGCGCGGCGTCCCGCGCCCGCGCCTCACGGAAGGCGAACCGTACGGCCGCCGACCCTTCCACCAGGTCGCCGACCGCGAGGACCACGCGCCGCAGGGCGCCCGCGCGGTTCTTCTCCCCGCCCCGGACCACGGCCACCGGGGAGACGGCACGTGCCGCCACGGCCAGGCTGACCGACCCCAGAAGCGTCTCCGCGATCGCGCCTCTGCCACGGGAGCCCGTGACCACGGCGAACGCCTCACGGCTCTGCTCCAGCAGCGCCATCACGGTGTCCTCGGCCAGGACCTCGGCGGACACCTTCACGTCAGGGTTACGCAACGTCGCACGTTCCGCGCAGGCCGCGACGATGTTCTCGGCCGCTACATCCCCGGTCGGACGGTCGGTGCCGAACGAGGGCAGGCGTCCCTCGTACCGTTCCCATCGGGAAGCGTTGACCAGATGCAAGGGCAGTTCATGGCGTGCCGCCTCGTCCACGGCCCAGTCCACGGCCTGCAGGCTGGACTCCGATCCATCGACACCCACGACCAGCGGGAGCGCCATCATCCCCACCGCCTTTCCTGCGGTCGATTCATCCGCATTCGGGGTACCCCGTGACCACGGGACACACCGCCCAGCTTCTTGACTCGGACCGATCGGGTCCGATGGTGGACCGTGCGCGGCTTCGGCTCGGGCCCCCGTTGCCGGTCCCGGGGGCGCCGGATGCGATCCGGGAACATCGGCCACACGATGAAGGCATGCCGACCCCTCGCCCTGCCGAGCGCTTTGCCGCAGGCCTGTCGCGGGAGGAAGCGGCGCGGCGGCTGGGGGAGTACGGGGCCAATGTCGTCGCCCGGGAACGGCGCACCCCGGTGTGGCGCCGTGTGCTGCGGCAGTTGCGCGACCCGCTGATCGTGGTGTTGCTCGTGGCCGCCGTGCTGACCCTGACCACAGGAGATCTCCCGGACGCCTTGGTGATCCTGCTCGTCATCACCGTGAACACCGTGGCCGGAGTCGTCCAGGAGGTGAGGGCGGAACGGGCCGTGGCCGCCCTGACGGCCCTCAGCGCGCCCACCGCCCGGGTGATACGCGACGGCGGGGAGTCTTCCGTACCGGCTGCCGACGTCGTGCCGGGAGACCTGGTCCTGCTGGGCGAGGGGGACATCGTGCCCGCGGACGGTGAGGTCATCGACGCGGCACTGCTCCTGGTCGACGAGTCGGCGCTGACGGGCGAGTCCGTCCCGGTGGAGAAGGCCACCGGCGCGAACCGGCCGCCGTCCACGAGCCCGGCGGACACGAGCCCGGCGGACACGGTCTCGGCGGGCACGGTGGTCGTCCGCGGCCGTGGCCGGGTCCGGATCACCGGAACCGGCCCGGACAGCGCGCTCGGCCGGATCGCCGCGCTGATGGGAACCGCGCCCGGACTGACCCCGCTGCAGCGTCGACTGGCCCGGTTCGGCAGGGTGCTGGCGGCCGTCACCGTCGCACTGTGCGCGGTGGTGCTCGCCCTGGGCCTGGTTCGCGGGCAGCCGGTCGAGCTGATGGTCGTGGCCGCGATCAGCCTCGCCGTCGCCGCCGTACCCGAGTCCCTGCCCGCCGTGGTCACCCTCGCCCTGGCCCTCGGGGCGCGGCGGATGGCGGAGCGACGCGCCATCGTCCGGCGGCTGCCCGCGGTGGAGACCCTGGGCTCGGTCACGGTGCTCGCCACCGACAAGACCGGCACCCTGACCGAGGGCCGGATGGCCGCGGAGAGGCTGTGGACCCCCCAGGGTGAGGCCACGGTCAGCGGCATCGGTTACAGCCCCGAAGGCCGCGTCACACGCGATGGCCACCCGGCGACCGTGCGCGACGCCCCGGACCTGGCCGCGCTGCTGCGCGCCTCGATGCTGTGCAACGACGCCGCGCTGGAGCCTCCGTCGGACGGTGACGAACGGTGGCGTGCGATGGGCGACCCCACCGAGGCGGCCCTGCTCGCGGCAGGGGCCAGACTCGGCCTGGACCGGGCCGCGCTGGAACGCGAACTGCCACGGGTCGACGAGATCCCCTTCGACAGCGCACGCAAGCGCATGACAACGGTGCACCGCGCGCCCGGCGGCGGACTGCGGGTCATGTGCAAGGGAGCCCCTGAGGTCATGCTCCGGCCGCCGGTCCTCTCCGATCCCCCGGACACCTGGACTCGGGCCGCCGCCCAGGCCGAGACCCTGGCCCGCGACGGATACCGTGTCCTCGCCATCGCGTCGGCCGACCACGACGACACACGGCCCCGGAGCCCCGACGCCTGGGAATCGGGACTTTCGCTGCTCGGCCTGGTCGGCATCCTCGACCCGCCGCGCGACACCTCCCGGACCACCATCACAGCGTGCGAACACGCCGGCATCACCCCGGTCCTCATCACCGGCGACCACCCTCTCACCGCACGGGCGGTGGCCGCGCGTGCGGGCATCGTGGCCCGGGAGGACGAGGTCACCACGGGCGAACGGATCCGCCACGGCACCGCGGGCTCGCTGACCGCCTTGCGCGTCTACGCCCGGACCACGCCCGATCAGAAGCTGGACATCGTCCAGGCGTGGCGCGCCTCGGGGCAGGTGGTGGCGATGACCGGCGACGGCGTCAACGACGGCCCCGCGCTGCGCCGCGCGGACATCGGCGTGGCCATGGGACAGCGCGGGACCGAGGTGGCCCGCCAGGCGGCCGACCTCGTGCTCGCCGACGACAACCTGGCCAGCGTCGTCGCCGCCGTCGAGGAAGGCCGCCGTGTCTACGCCAATGTGCGCCGGTTCCTGCTCTACGCCCTCGCCGGAGGAACGGCGGAAATCCTGGTCATGCTCCTCGGCCCGTTCCTCGGCATGCCCCTGCCCCTGCTCCCCGCCCAGATCCTGTGGATCAACCTGCTCACCCACGGCCTCCCCGGTGTGGCGATGGGAGCCGAACCCGTGGAACCGGGGGTGATGCGCCACCCACCGCGCCCGCCCGAGGAGAGCGTCCTGGGCGCCGGACTCTGGCCGCGGCTCCTGGCCATGGGGGTCATCGTCGCCGGTGTCACTCTGGCCGCCGGAGTCTGGGCGCGGGAGACCGGCCGCCCCTGGCAGTCCATGATGTTCCTGATCCTGGGCGCCACCCAGCTCGGCGTCGCGCTGGGCTCCCGGGCCCGCCCGGGCAGCCTCGCCAACCCATTCCTGCTGCTGGCCGTGGGCACGGCCCTGGTCCTGCAAGTGGCGGGCGTCTATCTCCCGCCCCTGCGCGCCCTGCTGGGTACGGAGCCACTGCCACCTGTCGACCTCGCCATCGCCGGTGCGCTCTCCGGCCTGGGGCATGTCGTCATGCGCGGGCAGAGACGGCTCTTCCCGGCGCGCCCGCCCGGCGCCCGCTCGGCACCCGGCCCGGCCCATGGGTGAACCGGCCGACGGCCGGGTGGTGGCGCAGCCTCAGGGGCCTGCCCCGTTGGCCGCGGGAAAGCCCGGGGTGCGCCAGATCTCGCCCGCCGCGGTGATCCCCAGCCCCTCGTGGCCGTCCAGCGCCTCGACCCAGTCACGGGCCCCGGCGCCCATGGCGAACGCGGCCGTGGCGTAGGCGTCGGTCCGGGTGAGGTCGTGGCCGGTCAGGGTGAGGGAGGCCAGGGTGGTGGCGGGCTCACCGGTGTGCGGGTCCAGGATGTGTGGGCCGCGCTCGGCCGTCCCCGAGGTGGCGACGGCCAGATCGCGACCGGTGACCACGGCGGCCAGCTTCCCGGGGCGGGTGGGGTGGGCGATGCCGATCCGCCAGGGCATGCCGGGGGCGGCCTCGCCGCGCAGCTGGATGTCGCCGCCGCCGTTGACGCAGGTGTTGTGGGCGCCCGCCGCGTACAGCATCCGCGAGACCCGCTCGATCGCCCAGCCCTTGACCAATCCGGACGGGTCGAGCCGGCCGCCGGGGGTGTGGCTGAACCAGCCGCCGGTGGCGTGCGCCACCTCCTCGCACAGCGCCATCACCTCGGCCACGTCCGGCCCGTACCGCTCCGGAACCGGCTCGCCACGGCCCAGGCGGCTGATCGCGCTGCCGGGGCGGTAGGTCGAGAAGACCTCGTCCACGTGGTGCAACCAGGCCACGGCCTCCTTCAGGGCCCGGCGGACGGGTGGGGTGACCGGGTCGCGGAGGCCGAAGGAGAACACCGTTCCCATGGCGTGCTCGACGTGGCGTAGCCCGCACGCGCGGGCGGACACCTCAGACACCGGCCTTGTCCAGTGCGCTCTGCAGGGACCGGGTGTACCCCTCGCTGGTGTACGTGGCACCGGAGACCGCGTCGATGTGCGCGCTCTGGGCGCTCAGCGCCTCCTGCGTCAGCCGGGGCACGGCGTCCGCGGCGATCTGCTGGGAGCGGGGGCGGTCGGACGGAGTCCGGAGCGCCTTGACGGCGGTGATCCTGCCGTTGGAGAGCGTGACGGACACCTGGACCGGTCCGTACGAGGTATTCATCACGCTGCCGGTGTACGTGCCGGAGGCGCCGCCGTTCGAGGGCCGGCCCCCGGCCGGCGCGGGGGACGACGACGCTCCCGGTGCCCCGGAGGAGGGTGGCGACGCCGCCATGTCCGGGGCCGGGTTCTGGTGCGGTTTGAGCGAGAGCAGCAGGATCACTCCCGCCACGGTGGATACGGTGGTCACGGCGGCCTTGCGCACGGTCTGACTCCTGTTCGTCGGGGAGGTGGATCGCGGCTCAGAGCGCGAACGACTCGTGGTGGATACGGCCGCGTGGCACCCCGGCCCCGCGCAGGGCCGCGGACGCGGCCTCGGTCATCCCGGGCGGCCCGCACAGGTAGACGTCGCGCTCGGCGAGGTCGGGCACCAGACCGCGCAGCGCCTCCGGAGTCAGCGGCGAGGAGTAGGCGGCGGGTTCGTCCACGATGTAGTGGACGGCCGCCCCGCGCGCGGCGGCGAGCGCATCGAGCTCGCCGCGCAGGGCCAGGTCCTCGGGACGCCGGGCCCGGTAGACCAGGATCACCTCGCCCGGCAGCGTCTCGAAGAGCGTCCGCAGCGGGGTGATCCCGACGCCGCCGCCCAGCAGGAGGGTCTTGCGGGCGCGGCGGCGGCGCGCGGTGAAAGCCCCGTACGGCCCTTCGGCGAGTACCCGGGTGCCGGGCCGGAGATGGGCCAGGGCCGCGCTGTGGCCACCGGACGCCTTGACCGTGATCCGCAGATAGGCGGGGTGCGGCGCGGCCGAGAGGGAGTACGGATTGGCGGCCCACCACAGGCCGCGGGTCAGAAACCGCCAGCGGAAGAACTGGCCCGGCTCCGCGCGCAGCTCCTCCAGCCTGCTGCCCGACAGATACACCGATACGACGCCCGGGGCCTCGGGCCGGACCTCGGTGACGTACAGCCGGTGGCGCAGCGCCCGGCGCACCGGGACGGCGAACCGGTACCAGGCCAGCAGCGCCGCCACCACGATGTAGAGGGCGTACCAGACGACCTGAGCGGGTCGGTTTCCGGTGAAGTCGGCTCCGTCGGAGAGCTGGTGCCCGAAGGCCAGGAAGACCGCGAGATAGGTCGCGAAGTGCAGAAGGTGCCAGGTCTCGTAAGGGATGCGACGGCGCACGGCGCGCGCGGACACCATCGCGGTGATGAGAAACAGCAGGAAGCCGATCGTCCCCTTGAGCAGATCCGGGTAGTGGAGGACCAGGGTGGCGGTCTGGTCCAGCACGCCGGTGTGCGACTCCAGCGAGTACCCCCAGACGATCAGCAGGACGTGGGCACAGGCCAGCGAGATCGTGTAACGGCCGCCCAGGGCGTGCCAGCGGGCCAGCCGGTCAGTGCCGATGGCGCGGTCCAGCAGCGGTACGCGCGCCATCAACAGCAGCAGGATCGCGCAGGCGTAACCGGCGAGCAGTCCGGTGATCCGCCCCGCACCGGTCAGCCAGCCGACGGCGCCGACGACCGAGGGGGTGTCCTTCCACCACAGCGCCAGGACAGCGGCGGCCCCGCCCCAGATCATCAGGTGCGCGAGGGCCGGGACGGGGCTGGGCGGGCGCGGTGCCGACCGGGACGGGCGGGTCCTGGCCGGGGCCGGCGGCGTCGTGCTGGTCATGGGAGTCCTCTCGGCGACGTGCCCGGTCAGCGTCACCGGCGAAGCTCTGAGGACCCTATGAACCCGGGCGGACACGTTCGGATTCAGAGGAAACTCAGAGGAAGGGCGGGCCTCGGCACAGTGCACCGCGAGGGATGCTGGATTCATCATGGATACGCACTCCACCGGCCGCTTTCTGCTGCGCCCCGATGGCGCCAGGGTCCGCGTCCACGTCGTCGACGACGAGCCCGATCTGAACGAGGTGCTGTCGGGGGCGCTGCGCTACGAGGGCTGGGAGGTCCGTACCGCCGCCGACGGCGGGTCCGCGCTGGACGCCGCGCGGGCGTTCCGGCCGGACGCGGTGGTGCTCGACTGGATGCTGCCGGACACCGACGGGCTGGCGGTGCTGCGCGCGGTGCGGGCGGAGCTGCCGGATGTGTGTGTGCTCTTCCTGACCGCGCGGGACGCGGTGGAGGACCGGATCGCAGGGCTGACGGCGGGCGGTGACGACTATGTGACCAAGCCGTTCAGCCTGGAGGAGGTGCTGGCCCGGCTGCGCGGGCTGCTGCGCCGGGCCGGGATGGCGCGGGAGCCGGGGGACGACCGGCTGGTGGTCGCGGATCTCGTGATGGACGAGCAGGCGCGGGAGGTGACCCGCGGGGGTGTGGCCGTGGAGCTGTCCCGCACCGAGTTCGAGCTGCTGCGGTTCCTGATGCGCAACCCCCGCCGGGTGCTGTCCAAGGCGCAGATCCTGGACCGGGTGTGGAGCTACGACTTCGGCGGCCAGGCCCATGTGGTCGAGCTGTACATCAGCTATCTGCGCAAGAAGCTCGACGCGGGGCGGGCGCCGCTGATCCACACCGTGCGCGGGGTCGGCTACGTCCTGAAGGCGGAGGTTTCATGACGCGGCCGCTCACCAGGTGGCTGTCGTGGTGGCCGCCCCGTACGCTGCGTGCCCGGCTGACCGCCGGGCTGGTGGTGCTGCTGGCGGTGGCGAGTCTGGCGGTGGGGCTGACCACGGTGTTCGCGCTGGAGGGATTTCTGGTGCGCCGGCTGGACCAGCAGCTGACGGCGACCGGAGGCCGGTTCCCGGCCAGCCTGGAACACGGTGAGCGGCACCCCGACGCCGACAACGCGCCCGACACCCGCGGCCAGTCGGACCGCACCTTCGGCGCCCGGCTGCTGCGCGGTACGACGACCGATGCCGCCGTGGTGCGCGACCAGACGGACGCCGCCGTGCCGCTGACCGGCGCCGACCGGCGGGTCCTGGCGGGGCTTCCGGTGGACGGCGACGGTCACAGCGTGCGTCTGTCCGCGCTCGGCGGCTACCGCGTGGTCGCCGTCCACGGAGACGACGGGGATGTCCTGGTCACCGGGCTGCCACTGCGTCCGGTGGAGGAGACCGTGCACCGGCTGGAGATCGTGGAGACCGTGGTGTTCGGCAGCGCGCTGCTGGTCACCGGGGTGGCCGGGGCGCTGTGGGTACGGCTGTCGCTGCGGCCGCTGCGACGAGTGACCACGACCGCCGCCTGGGTGGCCGAGCTGCCGCTGGCCAGCGGTGAGGTGGCCATGCCGCCACCGGTGCCGGACATCGATCCGCGCACCGAGGTCGGCCAGGTGGGCACCGCGCTCAACCGCATGCTCGGCCACGTCGGGGACGCGCTGGCCCGTCGCCAGGCGAGCGAGGAACGGTTGCGGCACTTCGCCGCCGACGCCAGCCATGAGTTGCGCACCCCGGTGGCATCCGTCCGCGGCCACGCCGAGCTGGCGCTGCGCCATCCGGGCCCGGTACCGGACGAGGTGCGGCACGCGCTGGAGCGGATCCAGGCCGAGTCGGAGCGGATGTCCACGCTGGTGGACGATCTGCTGCTGCTCGCCCGGCTCGACGCCGGACGGCCACTGGCCCGCCGATCGGTCGATCTGACCCGGTTGGTACTGGACGCGACGGGCGACGCACGGGCCGCCGGGCCGGACCATCACTGGACGCTGGAGCTGGCCGAGGAACCGGTGACGGTGCTCGGCGACGAGCACCGGCTCCAGCAGGTGGTGGGCAACCTGCTGACCAACGTCCGTACCCACACCCCGCCCGGCACCCGGGTCACGGTCCGGCTGAGACCGGCCGGCGAGGACTGGGTGGAATTCAGCGTGGCGGACGACGGGCCGGGGGTCCCCGAGTCGCTCCAGGACGAGGTGTTCGAGCGGTTCGCCCGCGCGGACCCGGGGCGGGCGCGGACCGCAGGCGGCACCGGACTGGGTCTGGCGATCGTCCGGGCCGTCACCGCGGCGCACGGCGGCACGGTCCTGCTGACCAGCGAACCGGGCGCCACCGTCTTCCGGGCCCGGCTACCCCGCCGCACCACGGCACCCGATCCGGGCTGACGTGACACCGCAAGAGGACCACGGCCGGAGATCGTCCAGATCACGCTCTCGACACTGAGAAGAGCCCGGACCCCGTCAGCCGCGCTTCGCTGACGTTCCGGCCCGCAAGCCGTCGACGAGCAGGTCGAGCATCCGCCCGGCCTGCTCGCGGTCGTCGGTCGCGAGGAAGATCCCTACCAGGGTGCTGACGACATCGTCGGGGCGCACGTCTGCCCGGAGCGTGCCCTCCCGCGCCCCGGCGGCGATCAGCGTGCCGACGGCGCCGTTGATGTCCGCTCGCGCGCGGGCGGAGGCGACCGTGCCCTCGGCGGTGATCGCCTTGAGCGCCTCGGCCATGCCGCGCTTGGTGGCGATGAAGTCGGCGTAGTCGTCCATCCACGTGCGCAGTGCGGTGACGGGCTCGTGCTCGGCGAGCAGCGGCTCCACACGGGAGCACAACTGCGCGCGCTCGGCGCGGTAGACCGCCTCGATCAGCGCCTCGCGGGTCGGGTAGTGCCGGTAGAGCGTGCCGATCCCGACGCCGGCCTCGCGGGCGACGGCCTCCAGAGTCGGCGTCTGTCCGGCGGTGAAGGCGGCGCGGGCCACCTCGAGGAGGCGGTCCCGGTTGCGCTGGGCGTCGGCCCGCAGGCGTGGTTCACGGTCGGCAGCGGCCATGAAGCGGAGGCACCTCCGATTGTGCTACGTTGCGGAGGACCCTCCGCTTAACCGTGAGCCTACCGTTCCACGGGAGTCCCACCATGACCACCACTCGCACCACTTCGGGCGCACGCCCACACCCCGGCGGGCTCACGTCTCTCGCCGGACGTCCCGTCGCCCGCATCGGCTACGGCGCGATGCAGCTCGAGCACGGTGACGACGAGCCCGCCCTCGCCGTGCTGCGCCGGGCCGTCGAGCTGGGCGTCGACCACATCGACACCGCCGAGTTCTACGGAGCGGGCCGCGTCAACGCGCGCATCCGGGCCGCACTGCATCCCTACCCCGAGCACCTGGTGCTGGCCGGCAAGGTCGGTGCCACCAGCGACCCGGGCGGCCAATACGGGCTACGTCCGGCGCAAAAACCCGCCGAACTGCGCTCCGAGCTGACGGCGAACCTGCGCACACTGGGCGCCGAGCGCCTCGACGTGGTCAACATCTACCCGATGTACCGGACGCCAGGAATCCCCGCCGACCAGCGAGTCGACTTCGACGACCAGCTCGCCGAGCTGATCGCCCTGCGCGACGCCGGGCTGCTCGGCGGAATCGGCCTCAGCCACGTCGACGCCGACCAGCTACGGCACGCCCTGCCGGCCGGTGTCGTCTGCGTACAGAACGCCTACAGCCTCGTCGACCGTTCGTCCGAGCCCGTGCTCGACCTCTGCCGCGAGCAGGGCATCGCCTGGGCGCCGTACTTCCCGCTCGGGTCGGGGTTCCCGGAGCTGCCGAAGGTCGCCGACCAGCCCGCCGTGCGGGAGGTGGCGACGCGGCTGGGCGCAACCCCGTCCCAGGTCGGGCTGGCATGGGTGCTCACCCGGGGGCCGCGGACGCTCCTCATCCCCGGCACCCGCAGCATCGACCACCTTGAGGAGAACCTCGCGGCCGGCGACGTCATGCTCGATAAGGAGGCGCTGGCCGCGCTGGAGGGATAGCCCGCGCCTCCAGCGCTCCTCGCGGCCACTCAGCCCTCAAGCGCTGAAGTCCCCCGAATGTCATGCTTCCCGCCCGCTCGCGGCCGGCGATCGCCAGCGGGGGAGACGCTGTCAGGTCGGGCCCAGTCGGAGCGGACATGCAGCAGGTGGTGGCGGATCAGGTTCTCCAGGCTGTCCATGTCGTCGCGGGCGATGGCTTCGAGCATGTGATGGTGCTCGTGGGCGGAGTTGTCGAGAACCCCCCGTTCCGCGAGTGCCTCGAGGCCGTACAACCGGGTCTGATCCCGCATCGCGGCGACAGTGGCCACCAAGCGCCGGTTGCCACACAGTTGGAGCAGGCCGAGGTGGAAGCGTCGGTCCGCTTCGAGGAAGCCGACGACATCACCTTCCCGAGCCGTTTTCTCGATCTCGTCCGCGATGACCGTCAGGCGAGTGAGATCCTCAGGCTGGGCATTCGCGGCCGCTTGCAGAGTGCCGGGGACCTCCAACAGCAACCGCATGGTGTAGACCTCGTCGAGGTCGTGTTCGCTCATGGGGATCACTCGGTAGCCGCGGTTGCGGACGGGCTCCATAAGGCCCTCGTTCACCAGTGTCAGCATGGCTTCCCGGACCGGGCTGCTGGAGACACCCAGCCTGGTCGCCAGGGCCGCGGCCGAATAGATGTCTCCCGGTCGGATCTCCCCGGATACCAAGGCCTGTCGGACCAGGGCAAGGACCTGTTCGCGCAGGTTCGTGCGCTGAAGCGGTCCGGTGAGCGCGTCGGGTGCCATCGGCTCTCCGTTCATCTCTTCATCTCTTCTTGACGTGGCTCCCACTTGGATGCATCTTAGCGTCTTACCGGCGACCGGTGGCCGGTAACCGGTTACTCAGGAGTAATGATGACTGAGAAGCACGGATACTGCACTCTGTGCCGCTCTCGATGCGGTGCCGTCTACACCATTGAGGCAGGCGCTCTGCGGGGAGTGCGGCCCGACCCCGAGCATCCGACGGGTGCGGCGATGTGCCCGAAAGGACGGGCGGCACCAGAGATCGTGCACAGCCCCGACCGCCTGACCCAGCCGCTTCGGCGGACCACTCCCAAGTCCGATCCGGACCCCAGGTGGGAGCCCATCGGCTGGGAGGAGGCACTGAGCGAGACCGCCGAAAAGCTGGGACGGATCAAGGCTCAGGACGGCGCGGAAGCTGTGGCCTTCGCCGTGACGTCGCCCAGCGGTACCCCACTGTCGGACTCCATCGACTGGATCGAGCGTTTCATCCGCCTCTTCGGCAGCCCCAACACCTGTTACTCCACTGAAGTCTGCAACTGGCACAAGGACTGGGCCCACGCCTTCACGTTCGGAAGTTCACTGCCGACCGCGGACTTCGCCGCGACAGACCTCGCCGTGCTCTGGGGCCACAACCCCGCCAAGACATGGCTGGCTCAGTCGGCGGCCCTGGCGCGAGCCCGAGCCGATGGAGCCCGCCTGGCGGTCATCGACCCCCGCCGCTCGACCAGTGCGCTGGAAGCGGACCACTGGCTGCGGGTCCGCCCCGGTGCGGACGCGGCCCTCGCCCTGGGCATCGCCCGGCTCGTGCTGGAACGTCACGGCTACGACGACGAATTCGTTCGGGCCTGGACAAACGCTCCCCTGCTCGTTCGCCGTGACACAGGACGCTTTCTGCGTGCCCAAGAGGTCGATCCGGACCTCGACGGCTACGTCGTCTGGGACACCGCTGACGACACCTGGCGGTCATACGACACCCTCCGCGCCGCGCGGGACCCCGGCCGCTTCGCCCTGCACGGCACCCATCGAGTGCGCACCCGCACCGGCGGCACGGTCGACTGCGAGCCCGCCTTCGAGCGGTACCGCGACGCCTGCCGGCCATGGACCGTGGAGGAAACCGCCCGCACCACCGGCATCGAACCGGCGGAGCTGACCGCCTTCGCCGACGCACTCATCCGGGCACGGTCCGTGTCCTACCACGCGTGGACCGGCGTCGGGCAACACGCCAATGCCACCCAGACCGAGCGAGCCATCGCCACGCTGTACGCGCTGACCGGCAGCTACGACACGCCCGGAGGCAACGTCATATGGCCACGGCACGCCCTGAACCCGGCCACCGACCTGACCCAGCTCCCGCACGACCAGCGGGCCAAGGCCCTCGGCATGGCGGAACACCCGCTCGGCCCCCCTGCCCAGGGCTGGATCAGCGGCCGGGATCTGTGCCGCGCGATCCTGTCGCACGATCCCTACCCGGTACGAGCCCTGGTCGGATTCGGCAGCAACCTGGTGCTCTCACAGCCGGATCCGCGACGCACCGCCGCCGCTCTTCGCAACCTCGACTTCTACGTACACCTCGACCTCTTCCCCAACCCCACCTCCCAGTTCGCCGACATTGTGCTTCCGGTCAACAGCCCCTGGGAACACGAGGCGATCAGAGCGGGATTCGAGATCAGCCGGCGGGCTCAGGAACACGTCCAGCTCCGGCCGCGCATGGTGGAGCCGGTGGGCCAGTCCCGCTCCGACACCGAAGTCGTCTTCGACCTCGCGCAGCGTCTGGGCATGGGCGCCGACTTCTTCAACGGCGCCGTCACGGCCGGCTGGAATCATCAACTGGGGCCCCTGGGGCTGACCGTCGACGAACTCCGCCGCCATCCTCGCGGCCTCCGGGTCCCACTCGAAACGGTCTACCGCAAGTACGCCCAGAGCACGGAAGACGGCCAGGTCACCGGGTTCGCCACCCCGACCCGACGGGTCGAGCTGTACTCGGAACGGCTCGCGTCGCACGGCTACTCCGCTGTCCCCATCCATTCCGCGCCCGGTACCGAACCCGACTCCCGCTACCCGTTGTCGCTGACGTGCGCGAAGAACGGCTACTTCTGCCACAGCCAGCACCGCGGGTTGTCCTCCCTGCGTAAGCGCAGCCCGGAACCCACGGTCGACATCAGCGGGGCACTGGCACAGCGGCGCGACATCAGCGATGGCCAGTGGGTGGCGCTGTCCACGCGCATGGGGACGATCCGCATGCGCGCACGTATCGACCACGATCTGCACGAGGACGTCGTATGCGCCGAATACGGCTGGTGGCAGCAGGCTCCGGACCTGGCACTACCGAGTTTCGATCCCTATGACGAAGCCGGCAGCAACTACAACCTCCTGATCGGCGACGACGTACGCGACCCGATCAGCGGTTCGGTGCCGATGAGGTCCGGCAGCTGCGACATCCGGCCCATCGCGACGTCTCATTGGGAAGGAACCAAGGAGTTCGTCATCGTCTCCGCCGTACCGGAGGGAGCCGATGTCCTGGCCTTGAGCATGGAACCCGCCGACGGTTCTGAGCTGCCCGATTTCAGGCCAGGACAGCACATCACCCTCGGCTTCCCCACCACCGGCCCCGCAGGCGCGGAACGATCACCGGCACGCTGCTACTCCCTGACCGGCCCCGCGCAGGACAAGGACCGCACCTCGTACAGCATCGCCGTACGCCGCGTACCGGACGGACAGGTCTCCGGCCAGGTGCACGCGACCGCCCGTGCGGGGAAGCGCGTGCGACTGACGGCGCCGGCAGGACTCTTCGCCATCCCGCCCGACATCAGCCGGCCAGTCGTGCTCCTCGCCTCCGGAATCGGGATCACGCCGTTCATCGGCTACCTCGAGACGCTGGCCCGCAGCGGCGGCGGCGTCCCCGAGGTCGTACTGCACTATGGCAGCCGAAATTCCACCTCACACGCCTTCCGGGACCGCACGAGCGAACTACGGGACGCCATCCCGCAGCTACGCGTCCACACCCACTACAGCCGACCGGAACCCCACGACGCCCTCGGCCGCGACTACCACCACTTCGGACGCATCAGCGCCACCGACGTCGATGCCCGACTCATCGAACGCCGCGCCCGGTTCTACCTCTGCGGACCGGAGGACATGCTCTCCGACCTCACCGTCGGCCTTGTCGCCCGAGGCGTGCCGCGCTTCGACATCTTCGCCGAAAGGTTCCACGCCGCCCCACAGCGCGTCGAGATCCCCGACAGCGCACAGGCCACCGTCCGCTTCACCCGCGCCAACCGCGAGGTCACCTGGCGCAGAGAAGACGGCACTCTGCTGCAACTGGCGGAGCGGGAAGGGATCCGCCTGCCCAGCGGCTGCCGCTTGGGCCAGTGCGAAAGCTGCGCCATCACCGTCCTGGACGGGCGCGTCGCGCATCTGGTCACCCGCCCGGAGGACCTGGCCGACGACCAGTGCCTGACCTGCCAGGCCATGCCCGTGACCGACGTCACTCTCGACGCCTGACCGCTTGACCGCCTGATCGAAAGACGACGATGCTGAATATCGACGCCCAACAGACCATCACCGCACTGCCGTTCCACGACCTCATCCCCGCGCTCCGGCAAGGCTTCGTTCACGGCGCCAGTACTCCGGCCCGCCACCACCACACCGTCGACGCCGACACCGACGCCACCCTCCTGCTCATGCCCGCCTGGTCCCATGGCGAGTTCCTGGGTGTCAAGCTCGTCAACGTCTTCCCCGCCAACGCCCTCCACGGCAGGCCGGCCCTGTCCTCCGCATTCGTCCTGGCCAGCGCCGCCACCGGGGAGCACCTGGCCATCATCGACGGCAATGAACTGACCCGGCGCCGCACCGTGGCGACCTCCGCTCTGGCCGCCACCTACCTCGCACGGCCCGAGAGCACCACCCACCTGGTGGTCGGAGCAGGGCATGTGGGCAGCCTCGTCGCCGAGGCCTACCGCAGCGTCTTCGACATCCGGACAGTGCTCGTCCACGACCGGTCCTCCGGCCACGCCCATCGCCTGGCCGACACCCTGAACCAACAGGGGCTCGATGCCCGTGCCGTCGCCGACCTGGCCCCCGCGGCCGCCGAAGCCGACATCATCAGCTGTGCCACCCTCGCGACCGAGCCCGTCATCAAGGGCGACTGGCTGGAACCCGGCACTCACCTCGACCTCATCGGCAGCTTCCGCCCCACCATGCGAGAGGCTGACGACCAGTGCATACGCCGCGGCACCATTTTCATCGACACGCCACAGGCGCTGCACGAATCCGGTGATCTGACGCAGCCCATCGACGCCGGCCTCCTCACCCCGGACGACATCGCCGGCACCCTGCCCGATCTGTGCGCCGGCACCATCCCCGGCCGCCGCACCCAGGAAGAGATCACCGTCTTCAAAGCGGTCGGCAGCGCACTCGCCGACCTCACCGCCGCCTCGGCGGTCTACCGCTCACACGGCCCGTCCCCCCGGGCCCACACCCGCCAGGAGCCATCATGATCGAGCAGAGGCCCAAAGGGGGCGACGACTCCGCACCGCAGCAACCGCCACGCGATGGATTCCTCGCCCGCGCCGCTACCCGCAGCGCGGCCGTGGCCGAGCGGTGGTTCCCCAACACCCTCGTCTTCGCACTCCTCACCGTGGCTGTCGTGGCCATCGCGGCGATGGGCATCGGATCAGGCCCGGCAAAGGTCGCCTCTGTCTTCGGCAACGGCTTCTGGGACCTGATCCCCTTCACCATGCAGATGGCCATGGTCGCCATCGGCGGTTATGTCGTGGCCACCTCCCGCCCCGTCCAGCGAGTCATCGTCCGCCTGGCCCAGATCCCCGCTACAGAGCGGGGTGCCGTCGCCATGGTCGCCACCATCAGCCTCACCTCCGCCCTGCTGAACTGGGGACTCAGCCTCATCTTCAGCGCCTTGCTGGTCAGGCGCCTGGCCGAACGCGACAATCTGCGCGTCGACTACCGGGCCGCCTCAGCGGCCGCGTACCTCGGCCTGGGCGGCAGCTGGGCGCTCGGTCTCAGCTCCTCGGCCGCTCAGCTCCAGGCCAACGCGGAGAGCCTGTCGCCCTCCCTGCTGTCGATCACCGGCGTCATCCCCTTCCGGGAAACCATCTTCACCTGGCAGTCCCTCACCCTCGCGGCTGTCGTGATCGTCGTCTGCGTGTCCGTCGCCTACCTCACCGCGCCACGTGGCGACAGCGTGCGCACCGCGACCGACCTCGGCATTGACCCCAGCGACCCGGTCGAGGACGACGAGCCCCGCACCCGGCCGGGGGAGTGGCTGGAGTACAGCCCTCTGCTCACCTTCGTTGTCGTCGCCCTTGTCGCCGGATGGGCCGTGCAGGAGTTCGCCGACAAGGACCCCATCGTCGCGATCTCCGCACTCAACACCTACAACCTGCTCTTCCTGACGCTCGGCATGCTGCTGCACTGGCGCCCGCGCCGGTTCCTCGCGGCGGTGACCAAGGCGGTTCCGGCCACAGCCGGCGTGCTCATCCAGTTCCCCTTCTACGCCGGCATCGCCGCCATCATGACCCAGGCCACCAACGGCGGCGGCGACAGCCTGTCCCACTACCTCGCCTCGGCCTTCACCGGCGTCGGATCCTCGACCCTCTTCCCGCTGATGATGGGCGCCTACTCCGTCGTCCTGGGTTTCCTCATCCCCTCCGGCGGCGGGAAGTGGATCATCGAGGCGCCCTACGTCATGCAGGCCGCCAACGACCTCAACGTCAACCTCGGCTGGACCGTCCAGGTCTACAACGCGGCCGAAGCACTTCCCAACCTCATCAACCCGTTCTGGATGCTCCCGCTGCTGGGCGTCCTCGGCCTCAAGGCCCGCGACATCGTCGGCTACACCTTCCTCTACCTCGTCGCCCTGCTGCCCATCGTGCTCGGCCTGCTCACCCTGCTGTCCACCACGCTGCCCTACCACCCGCCTGTCCAGCCCTAGGTCACGGGCCATGTCCGAGCCAACCACCACAATTGGCTAGGCGGAGCAAGGCAACACCTGATCCTTCTCTTGGGGATTCGGCGCAGGCCGCGGGTCCGTCCGGCCGCCCCTGCCTTGGTGAACGGGCTGGGACGGCACGGGCGGCCCCCAGCTCAGGCAACGTTGCTCATGCGGAGTTCCGCGAGCGCGATGCCGTACGTCGCGCAGGATCCGGAGCAGAAGTCGCGGGCGGGCTCGGCCGATCCCGTCATATGGACGCGCACTCAGCCGCGCTGCTGGGGGAAGGCGGTCGGCGGCCTCCTGGCCACAGCCCCCGGTGGGACAGTCGGCCCGTACGGCGTGACCGGTGCTTTCTGCCCGTTCGTCCGCGCTCATGTGTTCACGGGGAAGGCTTCGCGTCGGCCGAAGCCGACGACGACGAGCGTGATGAGGACGAGGGCGACCAGTACTGCGGGAAGCGTTCGGGCACCAAGACCGTCGACGACGACCGCCCCGAGGGCTCCACCGCCGAAGATCGCGGCGTTGAAAGCGGTCGTGAGCATAGCGTTCGCTACATCGGCGTTCTCGCCGGCGGCCGCGCCCATGGCTGTTTGCAGGTGCGTTGCCGCGCCGCCGAAGGCCACTCCCCACAGAGCGATGGCGAGGAGTGCGAAGGAGAGAGAACCCTGGGTGGCCAGGAGAATCGCCCCGGCGACGGCAAAGAGTGCCACGCTCACCAGCGTGAGCCTGCGCAGAGCACGGTCGATGAACAGGCCGGTGATCCAGATCCCGATGAGAGCGGCGACACCGAAGGCGACCAGGGCGAGGTCCGGGCGCAGCGGGAGGTGCGATTCCCGCAGGTAGGGGGCGATGTAGGTGTAGAGAAGGTTGTGGGCGAGCATCCACGTGAAGACGACCACCAGGATGGTGGGCACCCCGGGAAATGTCAGCACTCGCCGGAGTGGCATCTGTGTCTGTGCGCGCTGTCCCGGGGCGTCGGGCACTACGGCGCGGACAGCGATCATGATCAACGCCGCCAGCAATGACATCGCGGCGAAAGACCACCGCCAGCCGAGCGTGCCGCCGAGCCACGCCCCCAGAGGCGTCCCGACGGACAGTGCTACCGGGGTTCCGGCCATGGCGACGGCCAGGGCCCGCCCGGCGTGCTCGGGTGCCGCTATGCGGCGTGCGTAACCGGCGAGCATGCCCCACAGCAGGCCGGAGAAGGCTCCCGCGACGAACCGGGCTGCCAGGGCGAGGGTGAGGGAGGGCGCCAGGGCGGTGACGGCGTTCGCCACCAGGAATCCCCCGAGGCCGGCCAGCAGAAGGCCCCGCCGCCGCAGCTCGCGGGTCAGCGCGGCCGCGGGGATCGCCGCGAGCACCGTGCCGAGCGCATAGGCGCTGACCAACTGGCCCGCGCCGCCTTCGGAGACCCGGAGTCCCGATGCCAGCTGAGGCAGCAGACCGGCCGGCAGCGTCTCAGTCGTGATTACGAGGAATCCGGTGCAGGCCATCATGGCCAGTGCCAGGACGGGAAGGCCCTGCCGGGCATGGGTGGGGGGCGGGGCAAGAGATGTGGTGGCCACGGGGGGCGTCTCCTCGCGAAAGCTGCCGATGCCGGTCCTCGCGACCGGCGGACACAAGGCACTCGCCGAAAGCGTCGCCGACCAGTGGCGCGAGTACGTGACACACGTCGGAGGGAGGGTGCTCCGTGGTTCCGGTCCCTGGGTCACCGAGGAGAAGCCTCGCGAACTGACCAGCATGCTGCGCCAGTTCCTGCGGTGACCGCGTTCGGCGAGTGGCACCATGTGGTTCGATCTCAGTCGAGCATCGTCGGATGCTCTCGAAGGATCCGGTCGGCGAACGACCTGAACGTGGCTTCGATGATGGCGGGCTGGAGAAGGAACTCCTGGGCCTCCCGAGCCAAGGCATCCGGGATGGCAGCAATGGTGCCGCCGGTCGACTCGGCGCGGATCTGGAGCGCGGCGGCATGTTCCATCATCAACGCCAATACGGTGGCTTCTTCCACCGAGCGATGCACGGGCTGGGCGAGGTCGGCAACGCCCTGATCGGGGCGGGTCCGGACACCCGACGGCTGCGCGAGAGTCCCGCTCGTCCCGAAAAGACGGTGGAGTCTTTTTGGTGTGGCCGTACGCGAGTCGCGGGCGGCCACACCAAAGGTCGCCGCCGCTGCAACAACTGACGACCGAATCCCCTGTTGCGTCGAGTGGCAACGGCCGGGGAAGCCTTGTGTGAGATGTTCGGGCCCGGGCGTCACACGCCCATGCGTGTGCGGGGCGCCGTGTGCGCACGGCCAGGGTGGCGCGAAGGAGGGCCTGCTGGATCTCCCCCGTGGACGGCCGGGGTCATCTCCGCCTCCCTTCCGGATAGTTGCGCGGTGCCGTGGCGGGTTACCAGTACAGAGAAGCAGATGAGGGTGGGGGAGACGCAATGCCGATCAAGGCTGCTATGTCGGACAGACGTAGGTGACGGACCCCGCGTCGGTAGTACCGAAGTATCCGGTGACCTGCGGGGCTGCCTGATCGACGTTTCAACTCCAGCTGGGACAAGGTGAAATGAAAGCGCATAAGCGCCTTGTCGCCTCATCCCTTGACAGCCGACCATTTCGCTGAGGTCCCGTATTCGCTGCGCTGCAACGCGGCGGATCCCGTGCCGGGGCCGAGTCGGGTGGCAACGAGCCGAGGGAGAAGAATTTGAACAACGAAATTCCGGTTCACCTGCTGTGTGTGGAGGGCCCCGGCCGGGCCGGCAGCACGCGGCTGCCGGCCCCTGCCGTGGCCGTCGTGATCGTGGTCGTCCTCCTCACCGCCGCGATGGTGGTCTGCCGGATGCCGCTGGAGACGGTCATCAGCACCATCACCGCCGGTGGTCTCCTCGCGGTGGAGCTCCTCCGCCGCGCGATCGCGGCCCTCGCCCCCCGTTCCCGGACTCTGTAGAAGGAGAACCGGAATGGGGCGCACCCTAAGCGCCCCCGCGGAGGCTGATCTCGCCGTCGAGCTGGCGCAGTGGCTGCGGTCGCTGCGCCGGCAGGCGGGACTGACCTACCAGCAGATGGCGCACAAGACGCAGGCCGGCTTCGCACCGGCCACGCTCTGGCGGGCCGCCCGCGGTACCACCGTGGCGCGCTGGCCCGTCGTCGAGGCCTTCGCCACCGCCTGTGGTGGCGATCTGGAGCAGGCTCGCCGGATGTGGGCCGTTGCCGCGGAGCAGCGCCGCTCCCTCCGCTCGGCCGTGCCGGGTGACCGCGGTGAGCCGGTCCTGCGTCCGGAATTCATCCACAACCCGGCGCAGCTGCTCCAGTCGATGCGCGCGATGCAGATCGAGGCCGGTGGCCTGTCCCTGCGGGAACTGGAGGACAGGGCGACTTCCCACGGAGTGACGCTCCTGCCGCACAGCACCGTCGGCGCGGTACTCCGCGGGGAGCGGATGCCCTCGAGAATGCTGCTGATCCACTTCGTTCAGGCGTGTGGCGTCTCCCGCGCGCCCACCGGCGCCTGGGAGGACGCCTGGGCCCGGGCCGACGCCTACCGCCGGTGGGCCACGGGCAGCAACAGCCGTTCGGCGCACCGCGGCGCTCCTGGTGCACAGCACGACGACCATCAGCACATGAGGGCCCGCCTGAACCGCCATGGTCAGGGCGATTGCCCCCGCCCCCCGCCGCGCGCGGGGCGGGGCCCGCGCCCGCCCCCGGGTGGTGTGCCGCGGCAACGGCCCGCCGCGGGTATTAATTAAACCAGAGGTATTAAATAACA
>NZ_JBHYVB010000050.1:19226-58655 GCF_042750115.1 Streptomyces sp. NPDC059455 | reverse complement strand
AGGCCGCGAAGAGCATTAGCCTCTGTGCGGGGGTGCCCATACGGCCGACCTGTCTACGTCAAAGCAGAGAGGCCGACTGTCCCCCGACAGAGGTATGGGCGACCCACCAGTCGGTATCTGCAAGTAAGCGGGCGCCTACGCCAGATGAGCCAGGGAGCGGACGGCTATTCCACCCAGATGGCGCAGCGCGGGCCGCGCGTTACCGATGCGCTGGCGCGACGGCCCGCCGTCGTGCGGGCGGGTGCCGCGCCCCGGCGCGTACGGCGGGAGCGCGGGAGGCGGGCCGGGCCGGAGCGCGGTGCGGGCCGGGGCCGGGGCCGGAGCACAGGGCGGCCCCGCCCACGGGGTGTGGACGGGGCCGCGTCACGGCTTGTGCGGGGCCTACTCCGGCTCGGCCACGGCGGTTTCGCGGACCGGCTCGACCAGCACCGTGACGATGCGGTTGCGGCGGCCCGCCGGGGACTCGGCGGTCAGCCGCAGCGCCTTGAGCGCGGGGTCCAGGCCGCCCTCGGGGACGTCCACCTCGGCCTTGGCGCCCGCGATCGGCACCCGGCCCAGCGCCTTGGCGAGCAGCCCGCCCACCGTCTCGACGTCCTCGTCCTCCAGATCCGTGCCGTACAGCTCGCCGAGGTCGCCCAGGGCGAGCCGGGCGGTCACCCGGTGGGTGCCGTCGCCGAGGTCCTCGACGGGCGGCAGCTCGCGGTCGTACTCGTCGGTGATCTCGCCGACGATCTCCTCGAGGATGTCCTCGATGGTGACGATCCCCGCCGTGCCGCCGTACTCGTCGATCACCACGGCCACGTGGTTGCGATCCTGCTGCATCTCGCGCAGCAGATCGCCCGCGTTCTTGGTGTCCGGGACGAAGGCGGCGGGCCGCATCGCGGTGGAGACCAGCTCGGTCTCGGCCTCGCGGTTGATGTGCGTCTTGCGGACCAGGTCCTTGAGGTAGACGATCCCGACGATGTCGTCCTCGTTCTCCCCGGTGACCGGGATCCGGGAGAAGCCGGAGCGCAGCGCGAGGGTGAGGGCCTGCCGGATGGTCTTGAAGCGCTCGATGACCACGAGGTCGGTGCGCGGCACCATCACCTCGCGCACCAGGGTGTCACCGAGCTCGAAGACGGAGTGGACCATGCGCCGCTCCTCGTCCTCGATCAGCGACTCCTGCTCGGCGAGGTCCACCAGGGCGCGCAGCTCGGCCTCGGAGGCGAACGGGCCCTTACGGAAGCCCTTGCCGGGCGTGAGCGCGTTACCCAGGAGGATCAGCAGCGGCGGGATGGGGCCCATGACCCGGGCCAGCGGGATCAGCACATAGGCGGCGACGGTCGCGGTGTTGAGCGGATGCTGGGCGCCGATGGTGCGCGGGGAGACGCCGACGGCCACGTACGACACCAGGACCATCACGCCGATCGCGACGGTCAGCGCCTTCCAGGTCTCGTGGAACTCGCGCAGGCTCGCGAACGTGACGACCGCGCCCGCCGCGACCTCGCAGGCGACCCGGACCAGCAGCGCCACATTGAGATAGCGGGTGGGGTCCTCGGCGACGAGCATCAGCTTGGCGCTGCCCCGGCGCCCGGAGCGCACGGCCTCCTCGGCCCGGAACCGGGTGGTGCGGGCCAGACCGGCCTCCGCGCAGGCGGCCAGCCAGGCCACCACGACCAGCAGGACGGCCGCGGTGACGAGCTGCGCGCTCATCGGACGGTGGGGGCCGGGGAGGGGCCGGTGACGCCCTGCTCCGCGCGCCAGCCGTCGACGATGGCGGCCTGGAGGCCGAACATCTCGGCGCGCTCGTCCGCCTCCTCGTGGTCATAGCCGAGGAGGTGGAGGACGCCGTGGACGGTGAGCAGTTGGAGCTCCTCGTCCATGGAGTGCCCGGTCGGCGCCTCCTCCCCCTGCTTCTTGGCCACTTCGGGGCAGAGCACGATGTCCCCGAGGAGGCCCTGCGGGGGCTCCTCGTCGTCCTTGGCCGGCGGGCGCAGCTCGTCCATCGGGAAGGACATGACATCGGTCGGACCCGGCAGATCCATCCACTGGATGTGCAGCTGCTCCATGGCGTCGGCGTCGACGACGATCACCGAGAGCTCGGAGAGCGGGTGGATACGCATCCGGGCGAGCGCGTAGCGGGCGATGTCCAGGACCGCCCGCTCGTCGATATCGGTACCGGATTCGTTGTTGACGTCGATCGCCATGGGGGTTCGCGGTTACTTTCCGTTGCGGCTGTCGTACTGGTCGTATGCGTCGACGATCCGGCCGACCAGCTTGTGACGGACCACATCGGTGCTGGTGAGCATGGAGAAGTGAACATCCTCGACGCCGTCCAGGATCTCCCGCACCTGGCGCAGACCGCTCTTGGTCCCGCCGGGGAGGTCGATCTGGGTGATGTCGCCCGTGATCACTATCTTGGAGTCGAAGCCGAGCCTGGTGAGGAACATCTTCATCTGCTCGGGGTTCGTGTTCTGGGCCTCGTCGAGGATGATGAACGCGTCATTGAGCGTACGGCCACGCATGTACGCCAGCGGCGCGACCTCGATCGTGCCCGCGGCCATCAGGCGCGGGATCGAGTCGGGGTCGAGCATGTCGTGCAGCGCGTCGTAGAGCGGCCGCAGATACGGGTCGATCTTCTCGTAGAGGGTGCCGGGCAGGAAGCCGAGCCGCTCCCCCGCCTCGACCGCGGGCCGGGTGAGGATGATCCGGTTGACCTGCTTGGACTGCAGTGCCTGGACCGCCTTGGCCATGGCGAGATAGGTCTTGCCGGTGCCCGCGGGGCCGATACCGAAGACGACCGTGTGCTTGTCGATGGCGTCGACATAGCGCTTCTGGTTGAGCGTCTTGGGACGGATGGTCCGGCCGCGGTTGGAGAGGATGTTCTGAGTGAGCACCTCGGCGGGCGTCTCCTGCACCCCGCTCTCGCCGTTCTCAGCCGCGCGCAGCATGGAGATCGAGCGCTCCACCGCATCCTCCGTCATCGGTTGACCGGTGCGGAGCACCAGCATCATCTCATCGAACAGACGCTGGACCAGGGCTACTTCCTTCGGGTCCCCGGTGGCGCTGACTTCGTTGCCCCGTACATGAATATCGGTTGCCGGGAACGCGTTCTCGATAACACGGAGCAGCGCGTCACCGGATCCCAGGACCATGACCATGGGGTGCTTGTTCGGGACCGTGAACTGCGCATGCGCCTGCGGTGCTGTGGTTGGTTGCGTCATGGGCCGGCTCTCTGGCCTGCTTCTACCTCCTGATACAAGGGTTCTCGCCGCTCGACAACCTTGGGTTCCAAGGGTACGACGGAGCACCGACAACACCCGAGCCCTTTTACTCCTATCCGCTCATCGACCCGCTCACCCGGGGCCTCCGCGCCCCCTGATGATCCAGGGACCGGGGCTCGAGCGCCAGGCCCGGACCGGCGCTACCCTCGGGCCCGCCCCCGAGCTACGCCTGGCGGAAACCGATCGTCGGGACGGCCCGGCGCAGCGGCCACGGGCGGGCGGCGGCCGGGAGCAGCCGGTCCAGGAAGGCATAGCGGCGCAGCGCGCGGGCGGGCTGGTCGTCGTAGGCGCGGGCGTGCTGCCACCAGGCGGCGATCTCGACCCAGCCGGGCGCCGACAGCGAGCCGCCGAACTCCTGCACCGACAGCGCGGCGGTCAGCCCGGCGAAGGCCAGCCGGTCGGCGAGCGGCCACCCGGCGAGCGTGCCGGTGACGAAACCGGCGACGAACACATCCCCGGCCCCGGTCGGGTCCAGCGCCTCCACGGAGATCGCGGGCACCTCGGCGGTCTCGCCGGTGCGGCCGTCGACCGCGTACGCCCCCTCGGAGCCGAGCGTGACGACGGCCAGCGGGACCAGGTCGGACAGGGCATGGGCGGCGGCGCGCGGGCAGTCGGTGCGGGTGTAGCGCATCGCCTCCTCGGCGTTGGGCAGGAACGCCTCGCAGTGCTCCAGCTCGGTGAGGTCGGCCGGGTCCCAGCGGCCGGTGTCGTCCCAGCCGACGTCCGCGAAGACCCTGCTGCCGCGGCGGGCGGCCTCGGCGACCCACCCCTGGCCCCGGCCGGGCACCAGGGAGGCCACGGCGGCGCGGGCCGGGGGCGGGCAGCTGGGCGCGGGCTCCTCGGGCGGCGGGGCCTCATGGCCGTGCGAGACCATGGTCCGCTCGCCCTCGTAGGCCATGGAGACGGTCACCGGGGAGTGCCAGCCGGGGATCGTGCGGGAGAGCGAGAGATCGATGCCCTCGCCGTGGTCCAGGGCGTCCCGGCAGTAGTCCCCGTAGTGGTCGTCGCCGAAGGCGGCGGCGAGCGAGGTGCGCAGGCCGAGCCGGGCCAGCGCGGTGGCCATATTGGCGACGCCGCCGGGGCTCGACCCCATGCCGCGGGCCCAGGACTCGGTGCCGCGGACGGGGGCGCTGTCAAGACCGGTGAAGATGATGTCCAGGAAGACCGTGCCGGTGAGATAGACGTCGCAGTCCGCGTCGCCGGGGCGGCGCACGTCCGCGAGCGGGTCGAGCAGGTGGTAGCCCGCCGTGAGCTTGTCGCCGTCGTGTGTCGTCACCGCGCTCTCCCAGGTCTTGCCGGTCCGCCTCCGCCGCCGGACGCGGGTGCGGCCAGTGTGCACGATGGCACCGACAACGGGTCGGGGTCCGGCCCACCGTCACCCTTGGCGGTCATCGGTTCCGGCGGCCCGCGCCGGGCCGCCCTCAGCGCCGTTTGGGCAGCGCCACCGTCATCAGGTCCTGGGCGACCGTGAGCTCTCCGTCGAACCCCGCGTCCCGCGCCTGGCGCTCGAATTCGGAGGGGTCGCCGTAGCGCTGCGAGAAGTGCGTCAGCACCAGGTGCCGCACCCCCGCCCCGGCGGCGAGCCGGGCCGCCTGCCCGGCGGTCAGATGCCCGTACTCGACGGCCAGGGCCTCCTCCTCGTCCAGGAAGGTCGACTCGATGACCAGCAGATCGCACCCCTGCGCCAGGGCGTCGGCGCCGTCGCACAGCCGGGTGTCCATGACGAACGCGAAGCGCTGCCCCCGGCGCACCTCGCTGACCTCCTCGAGCGCCACCGTGCGCCCCGCGACCTCCAGCACCCGATCCCGCTGGAGCCGGCCGATCTCCGGGCCGCGGACGCCGAGCGCGGCGAGCCGCTCGGGCAGCATCCTGCGGCCGTCCGGTTCGATCAGGCGATAGCCGTAGGACTCGACGGGGTGCGAGAGCCGGGCCGCCTCCAGCGTGTACGCGGGGGTGCGGGCCAGCACCGCGCCGTCACCGGCGACCGGCTCCTCGGTCAGCGCCACCGTCTCGTGGTAGGCGGTCGCGTACCGCAGCCGCTCGAAGAACCGCTGTCCGCTCGCCGGGTAGTGGGCGGTCACCCGGTGCGGCACCCGGTCGAGGTTGATCCGCTGGATCACCCCGGCCAGGCCCAGGGAGTGGTCCCCGTGGAAGTGGGTGACGCAGATCCGGTCGATGTCATGGGCGGCGACCCCGGCCCGCACCATCTGGCGCTGGGTGCCCTCGCCGGGGTCGAACAACAGGCCCTCGCCGTCCCAGCGCAGCAGATAGCCGTTGTGGTTGCGGTGCCGGGTCGGCACCTGGCTGGCGGTGCCGAGGACGATCAGTTCCCGCGCGGACAAGGGTTATCCGGGGGGCCAGTTGAGCCCGCGGCCGCCCAGGACGTGAGCATGCGCGTGGAAGACGGTCTGACCGGCGCCGGAGCCGGTGTTGAACACCACGCGGTAGCCCGTCTCGTCGAGCTTCTCGTCCGTGGCGACCGCGCCCGCCTCGCGCAGCACATCCGCGGTGGCCTGCGGATCGGCCGCCGCGAGGGAGGCGGCGTCCGGGTGGTGCACCTTGGGGATCACCAGGACGTGCGTGGGCGCCTGGGGGTTTATGTCGCGAAAGGCGACGGTGGTGTCCGTCTCCCGGACGACGGTGGCCGGCACCTCCCCCGACACAATCTTGCAGAACAGGCAGTCCGCCTGCGGTTCTCCCGCCACCGGTGGCTCCTCAGGGATCGTCGGCACGTACGGTCCGGATGGTACCGGGAGGGCCTGGCGACGGAAGCGATCGCGGGCTATTCGCTCCGGCCGCCGCCCCCGGTGCCGCCCTTACCGTCCTCACCGGCGCCGTCGCCGGCACCGACCTGACCGGCGCCGCCCTCGGTGGACGGATGCTCCCAGGGATGGCTACGGGTCGGCTCGGGAGCCTCCGTGGTCCGGTGCTCCCAAGGGTGGCTGCGGGTCGGCTCAGGGGCCTCGGTCGTCCGGTGCTCCCAAGGATGGCTACGGGTCGGCTCAGGGGCCTCCGTGGTCCGGTGCTCCCAGGGCGGACTGCGGGTCGGCCGGGGGCTCTCGGTGTCCCGGCCGCCGCCCTGGCACTCCCCGATCACATTCGCCTCGAAGACCTTCCGGCCGTCCACCTGGCCGGTCAAGTCGCCCCGGACACAGTGGTCCGCCCGGACGTAGGTGACCCGGCCCCTGACCCTGACGTCCTTGTCGTTGTCGGTCCTGCCGTGGCAGTCCACCCGTGCGTCGGTCTCCCCGGCCCGCTCGCTCTGCGAGGGCGAGGCGGCACCCGCCGTACGGCCGTTCCTGAACTCGGCGTTGCAGCTCATCCAGCGGACGCCGACACCGCCCCGCTCCAGCGCCTCGGTGGCGACCTGGTCCGTGGTGATCGCGACCGTCACGGAGCTGATGCCGCCGCCGGTCGGCTCACATGCCGTCACCGCGACCGCCACCGCGCCGACCGCCGCGACGGCGAAGAGCGTCCGTCCCCGACTTATCCGCCGTGCCTGCCGTGCCTGCCGTGCCCGTCCTGCCCTCATTGCCTGGCTCAATACCCCCATAGGGGGTAGGTTCCCATCGGCCGGAGCGAACCGGAAGGCCGTCCTCGGCCAGGTGCGGGCGCACCCGGCGAGGGACCCCGAAGGGGCCTCTCACCCCCAGCGGCCGGTGCGGCCGAGCAGCAGCGCGGCGGCCGCCGTTCCCGCCGTGGAGGTGCGCAGCACGCTCGGGCCCAGCCGGTACGGCCGCGCGCCCGCCTCGGCGAAGGACGCCAACTCCTCGGGGGACACGCCCCCTTCGGGCCCGACGACCAGCACGATCTCGCCACTGGCGGGCAGTTGGGCGGTCGCGAGCGGTTCCCCGCCCTCCTCGTGCAGCACGGCGGCGAATTGGGCTTCGGCGAGAAGCCGGGCAACCTGCCGGGTGGTCATCGCGTCCGTGACCTCGGGGAAGGTCAGCCGACGGGACTGCTTGCCCGCCTCGCGCGCGGTCGACCGCCACTTGCCGAGCGCCTTGAGACCGCGTTCGCCCTTCCACTGGGTGATGCAGCGGGCGGCCGACCACGGCACAACGGCGTCCACGCCGGTCTCCGTCATGGTCTCCACCGCCAGCTCACCCCGGTCGCCCTTGGGCAGCGCCTGGACGACGGTGATCCTCGGGTCCGGGGCTGCCTCCCGGCGCACCTCGTCCACCGCGACCTCGAGCCGGTCCTTGCCCTCGACCGCCACCACGGTGCCCTGGACGCCCGTACCGTGACCGTCCGTCAGCACCACTGGCTCACCGACGCGCAGCCGCCTTACGGACACCGCGTGGCGCCCCTCCGGGCCCTCCAGCCGGACCCGGCCCCCAGCGGCCGCCCCCGCCAGGGAGTCGGCCACGAACACCGGGGCGGTCACGACACCGCACCCCGCTGGGGCTGAAGCCCCAACGCGGCCCGCGCCGCGTCGAGTTCCCCCGCGAGCGTCTCCACCAGCCGCGCGGCGGGCAGGTCACGCGCCAGCCGGTGGCCCTGCCCGGCCCACAGCGCCATCCCCTGGGGGTCGCCCGCCTTCGCGGCCGCCTTACGGAGGCCGGAGGTCATGTGGTGCAGCTGGGGGTAGGCGGCGGGCGCGTACGGGCCGTGCTCGCGCATGAAGCGGTTGACCAGGCCCCGGGCCGGGCGCCCGGAGAAGGCGCGGGTCAGCTCGGTGCGGCCGAACAGCGGATCCGTCATCGCCTGCTTGTGCAGGGCGTTCGCCCCGGACTCGGGGCACACCAGGAACGCGGTCCCCAGCTGGGCCGCGACCGCCCCCGCGGACAGCGCGGCGGCGATCTGCGAACCGCGCATGATCCCGCCCGCCGCGATGATCGGGATCTGGACGTACTCACGGACCAGCGTGATCAACGACAGCAGCCCGAGCCCGACACCCATCCCGTCCGCGGCCGGGTCATTGCTGTACGTGCCCTGATGGCCGCCCGCCTCGACGCCCTGCACACAGACGGCGTCGGCGCCCGCCCACTGAGCGGTCTGCGCCTCGACGGGCGAGGTCACGGTCACGACCGTACGGGTGCCGACCTTGGCGAGGGCGTCGAGGACGGCGCGGGTCGGGCAGCCGAAGGTGAACGAGACGACCGGGACCGGGTTGTCGAGGAGCACGGCCAGCTTGGCGTCGTACGCGTCGTCCGAGCCCGACTCCGGGTCGCCCAGCAAGGTCTCGTACCAGGCCGCCTCGCCCGCGAGCCGCTCGCCGTAGGCCGCGACGGTGGCCGGGTCGGGGTTGGGCGGCTGCGGCATGAACAGATTCATGCCGAAGGGCCGGTCGGTCAGCCCCCGCAGCTGTTTGATCTCCTCATACATCGCCTCCGGCGTCTTGTAGCCGGCGGCGAGGAAACCGAGGCCACCGGCTACGGAGACAGTGGCGGCGAGCTGCGGGCAGGAGGCTCCACCCGCCATCGGCGCCTGCACGATCGGGTACCGGTAAAGATCGGTCAGCGCGGAGGACATGGCCACATCGTGTCATGCCCTCCGCACCGGCTCACCACCGGATCAAGGGCGCCGCGAGCCGATTCCCGGCCGAAGCGCCTACCGCCCGTTGAACGCGTCCTTCAAGCGCGAGAACAGCCCCTGCTGCCCCGGCTTGCCGCACTCCCCCCGGGGGGCAACCCCCGTACCCCCGGCCGAAGCGCCTACCGCCCGTTGAACGCGTCCTTCAGGCGCGAGAACAGCCCCTGCTGCCCCGGCTTGAACTCGCCGATCGGGCGCTCCTCACCGCGCAGCTTGGACAGCCGCCGCAGCAGTTCCTCCTGCTCCGGGTCCAGCTTGGTCGGGGTGGTCACCTCGACATGCACGATCAGATCGCCCCGGCCGCCGCCCCGCAGATGGGTGATGCCGCGCTGGTGCAGCGGGATCGACTGGCCGGACTGGGTGCCGGGCCGGATGTCGACCTCCTCCAGGCCGTCCAGCGTCTCCAGCGGCACCTTGGTGCCCAGCGCCGCCGCTGTCATCGGGATGGTCACCGTGCAGTGCATATCGTCGCCGCGCCGCTGGAAGACCGGGTGCGGGAGCTCGTGGATCTCCACGTAGAGGTCGCCCGCCGGGCCGCCGCCCGGTCCGACCTCGCCCTCACCGGCCAGCTGGATCCTGGTGCCGTTGTCCACACCGGCGGGGATCTTCACCGTAAGGGTGCGCCGCGAGCGGATCCGGCCGTCGCCCGCGCACTCCGGGCACGGGGTCGGCACCACGGTGCCGAAGCCCTGGCACTGGGGACACGGCCGCGAGGTCATGACCTGGCCCAGGAAGGACCTCGTCACCTGGGAGACCTCACCGCGGCCACGGCACATGTCACAGGTCTGCGCCGAGGTGCCCGGCGCCGCGCCCTCGCCGCTGCACGTCGTGCAGACGACCGCGGTGTCGACCTGAATGTCCTTGGTGGTCCCGAACGCGGCCTCGCTGAGCTCCACGTCCAGCCGGATCATCGCGTCCTGACCACGCCGGGTCCTGGAACGCGGACCGCGCTGCGAGGCGGTGCCGAAGAACGCGTCCATGATGTCGGAGAAGTTGCCGAAACCCGCGCCGAAGCCGCCGGCGCCACCGCCGCCCGGCCCGGCATTCGGGTCCCCGCCCAGGTCGTAGACCTGCTTCTTCTGCGGATCCGACAAGACCTCGTAAGCGGCGTTGATCTCCTTGAACCGCTCCTGGGTCTTCGGATCCGGGTTCACGTCCGGATGCAGCTCGCGGGCGAGCCGCCGGAATGCCTTCTTGATCTGGTCCTGCGAGGCATCACGGGGCACGCCCAGGACTGCGTAGTAGTCCGTCGCCACTTACGACTCCGCCAGGATCTGTCCGACGTAACGTGCCACTGCGCGTACCGCTCCCATCGTTCCGGGGTAGTCCATGCGGGTCGGTCCGACCACGCCGAGTTTGGCGACCGCCTCGTCGCCGGAACCGTAGCCGACCGCGACGACCGAGGTGGCTGTGAGCCCCTCGTGAACATTCTCATGCCCGATCCGCACGGTCATACCCGAGTCCTTGGCCTCGCCCAGCAACTTGAGGAGGACGACCTGCTCCTCGAGTGCCTCCAGAACGGGCCGGATCGTCAGGGGGAAATCATGCACGAAACGCGTGAGGTTCGCGGTGCCGCCGATCATCAGCCGCTCCTCGGTCTCCTCCACAAGCGTCTCGAGCAAGGTCGACAGTACGATCGAGACGGTCCCCCGGTCCTCCTGTTCGAAGGACTCCGGAAGATCCTGCACCAACTGCGGCACATCCGCGAAACGCCGCCCCACGACCCGGCTGTTGAGCCGGGCGCGCAGATCGGCGAGCGAATCCTCGGTGACCGGGGTGGGGCAGTCGACCATGCGCTGCTCCACCCGGCCGGTGTCGGTGATCAGCACCAGCATCACCCGGGCCGGGGCCAGCGGGAGCAGCTCCACATGGCGCACCGTCGAACGGGTCAGCGACGGATACTGCACCACCGCCACCTGCCGGGTCAGCTGCGCCAGCAGCCGGACCGTGCGCCCCACCACGTCGTCGAGGTCGACCGCACCGTCCAGGAAGTTCTGAATGGCCCGCCGCTCCGGGCTGGACAGCGGCTTGACTCCGGCCAGCTTGTCCACGAAGAGGCGATAGCCCTTGTCCGTGGGGATCCGCCCGGCGCTCGTATGCGGCTGGGCGATGAAGCCCTCGTCCTCCAGAGCGGCCATGTCGTTACGCACCGTGGCCGGGGAGACCCCCAGCCGGTGCCGCTCGGTGAGCGCCTTGGAGCCGACCGGCTCCTCCGTCCCCACATAGTCCTGGACAATGGCACGCAGCACCTCGAGTCTGCGTTCGCTGAGCACCCCGCGCACCTCCAGTCCAGCGGTCTCATCAGGACGTCCGCCTGGCACTCACCGGGCACGAGTGCCAGAACCCCTCAGCCAGTGTACGGCGGGGTGCGGTGGCATGGGCAAGAGCCGCCGCTGGCAGCAACTCTCCCCCATCCCCGTTGAGCTAGCGTCGCGGTATGGAGACGTGTTGGGAAGAGGCGGGCTGGGAGCGACTCGCGCCCGGTGTGGCCCGCCGTCGGATGCCGGAGTGGGACGAGACGGTCGGCGTGGTCGTCGGCCGGACCGACATCCTCGTCGTGGACACCGGCGCGACCCTGCGCGCCGGGGCCGAGCTGCGCTCCGGGATCACCCGGCTGACCGGCCGCCGCCCCACCCGGATCGCGCTCACCCATCCGCACTTCGACCACGTCCTGGGCTCGGCCGCCTTCGCGGGCTGCGAGGTCTACGGGGCCACGGGACTGGACGAGCTGCTGCGCCGTGAGCGGGAGACGCTACGGGAGGACGCGATCCGCCACGGGGTGGACCGGGACGCCGCCACCGAGGCCGTGGACCATCTGGCCTCCCCGCACCACCTGGTCTGCGGGGAGCTCAGCCTCGACCTCGGCGGCCGCACGGTGCTGCTCGCCAATGTGGGGCCCGGCCACACCGCCCATGACCTGGCCGTTCTGGTGCCCGGCCGGCCCGAGGTGGTCTTCTGCGGCGATCTGGTGGAGGAGTCCGGCACGCCCCAGGCCGGGCCCGACGCGATCCCCGGCCACTGGCCCGCCGCGCTCGACCGGCTGCTCGCCCTCGGCGGCGCGGACGCGCGGTACGTCCCGGGGCACGGCTCCGTCGTGGACGCCGCGTTCGTAAGGGCCCAACGCGACGAACTGGCCGCCCGCTTCGGCGTGTCCGGCTAGCCGTCGCTCTAGTCATTCGCCTAGGGGTGTGCGGCGGATCGACCCGTCGGACACCCCCTGTCCTCCGGCCAGTTGTGCGCCTGCGGGAGCGGGTGGCCGCCGCGCGCTATCGTCACCCGAATGCGACAGTACGACCCGGACCTGACCCCGCCCTGGAAGCGGCAGCGGCCCGCCCCCGAGGTCCCCGCCGAACCGGACCTCGTCGTGGAGGAGGTCGCCACCGGATTCTGTGGTGCCGTGATCCGCTGCGAGAAGACCGCCCAGGGTCCGACGGTCACTCTGGAGGACCGCTTCGGCAAACATCGCGTCTTCCCCATGGAACCGCGCGGTTTTCTGCTCGAGGGGCGTGTCGTCACCCTCGTACGCCCGCGCGCGGCGGCCCCCAGCGCTCCCCGGCGCACGGCCTCGGGATCGATCGCCGTGCCGGGAGCACGTGCGAGGGTCGCCCGCGCGGGGCGCATCTATGTCGAGGGTCGCCATGACGCGGAGCTGGTCGAGCGGGTCTGGGGCGACGATCTGCGCATCGAGGGCGTCGTCGTGGAGTACCTGGAGGGCGTCGACGACCTGCCCGCCATCGTCGACGACTTCGCCCCCGGCCCGGACGCCCGGCTCGGCGTCCTCGTCGACCATCTGGTGACGGGCTCCAAGGAGTCCCGTATCGCCGCTCAGGTCACCGGCGAGCATGTGCTGGTCCTCGGCCACCCCTACATCGACATCTGGGAGGCCGTGAAGCCGTCCTCCGTCCCCATCCCGGCCTGGCCGACGGTGCCGCACGGCCAGGACTGGAAGAAGGGCGTCTGCCGCGCCCTGGGCTGGCCGGAAAACACCGGCGCCGCCTGGCAGCGGATCCTGTCCTCGGTCCACTCCTACAAGGACCTCCAGCCGGAACTCCTGGGGAAGGTCGAGGAACTGATCGACTTCGTGACGGCCCCACAGAGCTGACGGCCGCCGTAAGAGGCTGATGGCCACCGTAAGGGGCTGACGGCGGCCATAAGGGACTGATGGCCTCCGTAAGGGAATGGCTCCCCGAAGAACTAATGGGCTCCCGTACGGGCTAACGGCCCCGCCTCAGTCCACCAGGTCCCGCACCACCGCGTCCGCCAGCAGCCGCCCCCGGAGCGTGAGCACGGCCTGCCCGCGCCCGTACGGCTCCGGCTCCAGCAGGCCGTCCTCCAGGGCCCGTGCCGCGGCCGCCGCCCCGGCCGGGCGCAGCAGCTCCAGCGGGCAGCCCTCGACCAGCCGCAGCTCCAGCAGGATCCGCTCCACCCGGCGCTCCTCGGCGGACAGCAGCTCCCGGCCCGCGCCGGGCGACCGGCCCTCGCCCAGGGCCTGTGCGTATGCCCCGGGGTGCTTCACGTTCCACCACCGCACACCGCCCACGTGGCTGTGCGCGCCGGGGCCCGCGCCCCACCAGTCGGCGCCGCGCCAGTACAGCTCGTTGTGGCGGCAGCGCCCGGCGGGCGAGGTGGCCCAGTTGGAGACCTCGTACCAGGCGAACCCGGCAGCCGACAGGGTCTCCTCGGCGATCAGATAGCGGTCCGCGTGCACATCGTCGTCGGTCATCGGCACCTCGCCGCGCCGGATCCGCCGCGCCAGCTGGGTACCCTCCTCCACGATCAGCGCATACGCCGACACATGGTCCGGGCCCGCCCCGAGGGCCGTCTCCAGGGAGGCCCGCCAGTCCGCGTCGCTCTCGCCGGGCGTCCCGTAGATCAGGTCCAGGTTCACATGGCCGAATCCGGCCGCCCGCGCCTCGGCCACACACGCCTCCGGGCGCCCCGGGGTGTGCGTACGGTCCAGCACCTTCAGGACGTGCTGGCGGGCGCTCTGCATCCCGAAGGAGATCCGGTTGAAGCCCGCCTCCCGCAGCTCCGCCAGATACCGCGGGTCGACCGACTCCGGATTGGCCTCGGTCGTGACCTCGGCCCCCTCGGCCAGCCCGAACTCGTCCCGGATCGCCGCGAGCATCCGCCCCAGGTCCGCCGCCGCGAGCAGGGTCGGGGTCCCGCCGCCGACGAACACGGTCTCCACGGTCCGCGGGTCGTCCCCCAGCACCTTCCGCGCCAGCCGTACCTCCTCGACGACCTGCTCGGCGTAGTTGTCCCGCGAGGCGAGCACCCCACCGGAACCGCGCAGCTCACTGGCGGTGTAGGTGTTGAAATCGCAGTAGCCGCAGCGGGTGGCGCAGTACGGCACATGCAGATAGAACCCGAGCGGGCGCCGCTCCGCCCCCGCCAAAGCGCTCGCGGGCAGTGCGCCGTCCTCGGGCATGGGCTCACCATCAGGCAATACGGAAGGCATGCCCCCATTGTCCGGCACGACCGGCGCCACCCGGGACCGCGAGACGGTGCCTGGACGCCACGGCCCCGGCGACCGGGCCTACGGGGTATCCGGCGGACCACGCGGCGGAAGCCGCATAGCGAGGTTTTCCCCTCCCCGCCCGGGTCCAGGGTTTGGTGCGGAGCCCCGGGTCCGAGGTCTGGGGGCAGAGCCCCGGGTCCGGGGCCCGCGGCGGAGCCCCGCCACGCGGCGGAGCCGCATGGCGTCAGGTGTCGGGAAGGGGCAGGGAACGGGCCGCCGCGGGGCGTCACGATCCGTCGGACGCCCCTAGAGCACCTTCAGGACCAGCATCGCCAGGTCGTCATCCGGAGGCTCCGCCGCGAACTCGTCCACCGCCCGGCGCACCCGCTCCGCGACCTGCCGCGCGCTCAGCCCCGCGCACAGCGCGAACGCCGCCGCCAGGCCGTCCTCGTCGTCGAACTGGCGGTCGCCCGATCGGTGCTCCGTCACCCCGTCCGTCACACAGAGCAGCGTTTCCCCGGGCGTCAGATCGAACGATTCACTCTCGTACGACACATCGTCCACGACGCCCAGCAATATCTGCGGCGCCGCGACCGTGCGCACCTCGCCGTCGGGCCGCAGCACCAGCGGCAGCGGATGCCCCGCGCTGGCCAGTGTGCAGCGCACCCCCAGGCCGTCGCCCAGCGGCTCCAGCTCCCCGTACAGCAGCGACAGGAACCGCGCGACCCCGCCGCCCGGCGGCAGCCCCGCGCCTCCGACCAGGCCGCCGTCCACCAGCTCCACGACCCCGGCGGGGCCTCCCACGGCCTCCACACCGGCCACCACGGCCTCCGCGGCGCCCTCGACGGCCTGCTCCACCGCCTCCTCGCCCAGCAGCTGGTTGAGGCGGTCCAGGACCTCTCCCACGCCGTACCCCTCGCGGGCGAGCAGCCGCAGCCAGGGCCGGACGAGGCCGGTCACCACGGCCGCCTCCGGGCCGTTCCCGCAGACGTCGCCCAGGACGAAGCACCAGCGGCCGTCACCGGCCGGGAAGACGTCGTAGAAGTCGCCCCCGGCGGAGATCTCGCCGGTCGGCTCGTACACCACCGCCGACTCGACCCCGGGGATCCGCGGGATCACGGACGGCAGCAGCCCGCGCTGGAGCACCCGGCTGATGGTCGCCTGCCGGGTGTAGCGGCGGGCGGAGGCGAGTGCCAGGGCGACGCGGCGGGCGAAGTCCTCGATCAGGCCGACCACTTCGGCCGGCATCCGCACCAGCCCGGCCCGCCCCAGCAGCAGCGTGCCGAGCGCACGGCCGCCCGCCACCAGCCGGCACGCGAGGGCCGCGCCGCCGGGCCCGTACGCGGCGGGGTCGGCCGGCCAGGGCCACTCCACGGCGCTGCCGCGGACGGCGGTGGGCACATGGGGCGGCTCCTTCTCCAGCACCTGCCGCAGGCCCTCGATGCGCCCCTCACTGGCGTGCCAGACCCGGGCCAGCCGCGGCGGGCCGCTGGTGGAGTCGAGCCAGATCGCGCACCAGTCGGCGAGCCGGGGCACCAGCAGCTGTCCGGCGAGCGAGGTCACCATGTCCTCGTCGAACTGCCCGGCCAGCAGATCGGACGCCTCGGCGAGGAAGGCGAGCGCGCCGCGCTGGGTCCACTCGGGGTCGCGGCGGACCGGGACGAGGCCCTGCGCGGGCGCGACGATCTCGATGCCCTCCTTACGGCCTTCACCGCCGGGCCCCAGGCCCTCAGGGGCGACCCCCGCCCCGAAGCCGCCGTCCGGCCCGGCCGCGGTCGCGTTCACCGGGTCCACGGCATCCATGGCGTCCATGGCAGCCGCGGCGTCCATGAAGGCCGAGCCCATGCCGCCCGCGGCGGCCGGGCCCGTGGGCGCCACCGCCATCTGGAACCACACCGACTTGGTCGCCCGCCGGTAGGTCGTCCCCCAGGACTCGGCGATCTCGGCCACCAGCCGCAGCCCGTGGCCCCCGGCGTACTCCGGCGGCTCGTCCGCGTCCGGCGGATCGCCGCGCACCACCCGGGTGGGATGGTGATCGGTCACCTCCACCACCAGGGACGGTGGCTCGCCCTCGCGGTCCGACACATCCAGCGCACAGCTCACCTCGACGGCGGTGCCGGCGTGCACCACCGCGTTGGTGACCAGCTCGCTCACCAGCAGTACGGCCTCGTCCGCCACCTGGTCGGTGACCCGGTCGGCGGCCGGGACCTCGAGCGCGGCCCAGTCGGCGAGGGCGGCACGGACGAACCGGCGCGCGGCCGAGGCCGCGAGCGGACTGCAGGGCAGGCTGACGCGTGCCGATGCGCTGGTACGGACGGGGCCGACCCCACCCCCGACCGGTAGAACCACCCCACCGCCCTCAACCGAACCACCAGAAGTGGCAGAAGATGACGTCCCCACTGTGCGGCTCCTGAAGAAGCTCCGTCATAACGCCGTATCCGTAACCGTATCCGGCACGGACAGAGTGACAGACGGACCGCCCTCATATGCACCGGGTTACGCAAGTGAACCGCGATAAGGGGAAAATTCATGTGTCCGGCGGGCCGGTCAACCTGAAATCCGGTGCGGGGTCGTATCCTTGCCCGTTAAACCTCTCGCGCGCCCGCGTACATGTCCTCGATCAGGTCCTTGTACTCACGCTCGACGACCGGGCGCTTGAGCTTCAGGCTGGGCGTCAACTCCCCGTGCTCCACGTCCAGATCGCGGGGCAGCAGCCGGAACTTCTTGATCGTCTGCCAGCGCTGCAGCCCGTCGTTGAGCCGCTGCACATGGCCGCCGATCAGCTCCCGCACCTCATCGGTGTCCACGACCTCCGCATAGGTCTTGCCGCCGAGGCCGTGGTCGCCCGCCCATTTCATGATCGTGGGCTCGTCGAGGGCGATCAGCGCGGTGCAGTAATTGCGGTCGGCGCCGTGCACCAGGATGTTGGAGACGAACGGGCACACCGCCTTGAACTGGCCCTCGACCTCCGCCGGGGCCACGTACTTGCCGCCCGAGGTCTTGATCAGGTCCTTCTTGCGGTCGGTGATCCGCAGATAGCCGTCGGGGGACAGCTCGCCGATGTCCCCGGTGTGGAACCAGCCGTCGGACTCCAGCACCTGCTCGGTCAGCTCCGGCAGCCCGTGGTAGCCCTGCATGATGCCGGGGCCGCGCAGCAGCACCTCACCGTCCTCGGCGAACCGCACCTCCAGGCCCGGGAACGCCTTGCCGACCGTACCGGTGCGGTAGTCCGCCGGGTTGAGGAAGCTGGCGGCGCTGGACTCGGTCAGACCGTAGCCCTCCAGGATGTTGATCCCGGCGCCCGCGAAGAAGTAGCCGATGTCGGGCGCGAGCGCGGCGGAGCCGGACACCGCGGCCCGCAGCCGGCCGCCGAACGCCTCGCGCAGCTTGCCGTAGACCAGCTTGTCGGCCACCGCGTGCTGGGCCCGGAGGCCGAAGGGCACGGAGGCGGTGCCGGTGCGGCGGAAGTTGTCCTGAGAGACCCTGGCGTAGTCCCGGGCGACCTCGGCCGCCCACTGGAAGATCTTGTACTGGGCACCGCCGCCCTCGCGCGCCCGCTGGGCCACCCCGTTGTAGACCTTCTCGAAGATCCGCGGTACGGCACACATATAGGTCGGCCGGACCACCGGCAGATTGTCGATGATCTTGTCGACCCGGCCGTCCACCGCCGTGGTGTGGCCGACGTAGATCTGCCCCGCCGTCAGCACCTTGCCGAAGACATGCGCGAGCGGCAGCCACAGGTACTGCACATCGTCGGGGAAGAGCAGTCCGTCCTGATTGCCGATCACAATGGCCATGTACGACCAGGAGTCATGCGCCAGGCGTACGCCCTTGGGGCGCCCGGTGGTACCGGAGGTGTAGATGAGCGTCGCCAGCTGATCGCTGCGCAGGGCGTCCATCCGCTCCCGTACGGCGTCCGGCCGCTGTTCCAGCAGGGCCGCGCCCCGCTTCTCCAGCTCGGTGAGCGACAGCACCCAGCCCTCGGGGTCGTCCGCGGCGGGGACCGCGTCATCGGCCTGGATCACCACCACATGGGCCAGCTCGGGGAGTTCCTCGCGCTGCGCCCGCACCTTGACGAGCTGCGCCGCGTCCTCGGCGATCAGCACTCGGCTGCCGGAGTCGGAGAGGATGAAGGAGGTCTCGTCGGCGTTGGTGGTCGGGTAGACCGTGGTGGTGGCCGCGCCCGCGCACAGCACGCCGAGGTCGGCCAGGATCCACTCCACGCGGGTCGAGGAGGCCAGCGCCACCCGCTCCTCGGGGCGGATGCCCAGATCGATCAGCCCGGCGGCGATGGCGAAGACCCGATCCGCGCTTTCCCGCCAGGTCAGCGGCCGCCACTCATCGGGGCCCGTGCCCGAGGCAGGAGGCACCGGATACCGGTACGCCTCCTTGTCCGGTGTCGCCTCGACGCGCTGGAGGAAGTGCGTCGCCAGGGACGGCGGCCGGTTCTCGAGCAGGTTCTGTGTGTCGGTCACGGCATCCTCCGGGGCCCGCATCATTGCTTGGTGACTCGCGAGTAACCTTCAAGTAGGTGATCAGGGTAGGGGCCGAATCCTTACGGCGTAAGGGGGCCGGGTCACGTTGTTCTCACGAGATGCCCGAGAGAAGCCCCGGAAGGCGACGGGCCCGGCGCATCCATCACGCCAGGCCCGCTGACCGCACTGTCCCCGGCGGGCGGTTCCTCCCGTCCCGGCGGGTGATATCCGCTTCTTCGCCTTGATCTACTTCTTCGCCTTGGAGTCCTTGCCGTCGGAGTCGGAGGACAGCACCGCGATGAAGGCCTCCTGCGGCACCTCCACGTTGCCGACCATCTTCATCCGCTTCTTGCCTTCCTTCTGCTTCTCCAGCAGCTTCCGCTTACGGGAGATGTCACCGCCGTAGCACTTGGCGAGGACGTCCTTACGGATGGCACGGACCGTCTCCCGGGCGATCACCCGGGAGCCGATGGCCGCCTGGATGGGCACCTCGAAGTTCTGCCGCGGGATGAGCTCGCGCAGCTTGGCGACCAGCCGGACGCCGTACGCGTACGCCTTGTCCTTGTGGGTGATCGCCGAGAACGCGTCCACCTTGTCGCCGTGCAGCAGGATGTCGACCTTGACCAGCTCGGAGGTCTGCTCACCGGTGGGCTCGTAGTCGAGCGAGGCATAGCCGCGGGTCTTGGACTTCAGCTGGTCGAAGAAGTCGAAGACGACCTCGGCGAGCGGCAGGGTGTAGCGGATCTCGACCCGGTCCTCGGAGAGGTAGTCCATGCCGAGCAGCACGCCGCGGCGGTTCTGGCACAGCTCCATGATCGCGCCGATGAACTCGCTCGGGGCGAGGATGGTGCCCCGGACGACCGGCTCATGCACTGTGTCGATCTTGCCCACCGGGAACTCGCTGGGGTTGGTCACCGTGTGCTCGGTGCCGTCCTCCATCTCCACCCGATAGACCACATTGGGCGCGGTGGCGATCAGGTCGAGATTGAATTCGCGCTCCAGGCGCTCACGAATGACCTCCAGGTGCAGCAGCCCGAGGAAGCCGACGCGGAAGCCGAAGCCGAGCGCGGCCGAGGTCTCCGGCTCGTAGACCAGCGCGGCATCGTTGAGCTGCAGCTTGTCCAGGGCCTCGCGCAGCTCGGGGTAGTCCGAACCGTCCAGCGGATACAGCCCCGAGAACACCATCGGCTTGGGGTCCTTGTAACCGCCCAGAGCCTCCTTCGCACCGCCTGTGACCTGGGTGATCGTGTCACCGACCTTGGACTGACGGACGTCCTTCACACCGGTGATCAGATAGCCCACCTCGCCCACGGACAGCCCGTCGGCGGGGGTCATCTCCGGTGAGTTGGTGCCGATCTCCAGCAGCTCATGGGCGGCGCCGGTGGACATCATCCTGATCCGCTCGCGCTTGCTGAGCGTGCCGTCGACGACCTTCACATAGGTCACGACGCCCCGGTAGGCGTCATAGACGGAGTCGAAGATCATCGCGCGGGCGGGAGCGTCGTGGACACCCACCGGGGCCGGCACCAGCTGGACGACCCGGTTCAGCAGCTCGGCCACGCCCTCGCCGGTCTTGGCGGAGACCTTCAGCACATCGGAGGGGTCGCAGCCGATGAGGTGGGCGAGCTCGGCGGCGTACTTCTCGGGCTGGGCGGCGGGCAGGTCGATCTTGTTGAGGACCGGAATGATCGTGAGCTCGTGCTCCATCGCCAGATAGAGATTGGCGAGGGTCTGGGCCTCGATGCCCTGGGCCGCGTCGACCAGCAGGATGCACCCCTCGCACGCGGCGAGGGAGCGCGAGACCTCATAGGTGAAGTCCACATGGCCGGGGGTGTCGATCATGTTGAGGATGTGGGTGGCGGGCTCGCCGCCCTCGTCCTTCGTCGGCGCCCAGGGCAGCCGGACCGCCTGGGACTTGATCGTGATGCCGCGCTCGCGCTCGATGTCCATGCGGTCGAGGTACTGCGAACGCATCTGCCGCTGATCAACCACACCGGTCAGCTGGAGCATGCGGTCGGCGAGCGTCGACTTGCCGTGGTCGATGTGCGCGATGATGCAGAAGTTACGGATCAGAGCCGGGTCGGTACGGCTCGGCTCCGGCACATTGGTAGGGGTCGCGGGCACGCAGGGTCCTGTGTCTAGGCGGGACTCGGTGTTATCGGTATTGGGTCAGTCCCGTCCATGGTCCCATGAACGGCGACCTCTTCCGGGTTTGGGACGCCATGGACCCTGCTGGTAACCTGGTCGACTGTGTCTCGTGCCCCCTCTTACACGGAGATCTCCGAGGACATCTCCGCAGGGGTCTTCGTGGACGTCCTTACGGATGTCTCGATGGGCGCGGACGCAACACGAAGCAAGTGAAACCCAACGAACCTGCGAAGGCTTTTACGTGGCGAACATCAAGTCCCAGATCAAGCGGAACAAGACGAACGAGAAGGCGCGCCTGCGCAACAAGGCGGTCAAGTCCGAGCTGAAGACCGCCATCCGCCGCACCCGTGAGGCCGTGGCCGCCGGTGACGCCGAGAAGGCCTCCGAGGCCATCCGCATCGCCTCGCGCAAGCTCGACAGGGCCGTCAGCAAGGGCGTTCTGCACAAGAACAACGCCGCCAACAAGAAGTCGGCGCTCGCCCAGCAGGTCTCCAGCATCCAGGGCTGACGCCTTCCGGAGCTGACCTCGAAGGCTGACGCCTTCCGGGGCCGCTCTCCGGCCGGTTTGGACACAGCGGTCCCTCTCACCCGCTCCGACCGGCAGCCGAGAGCCTCTTCAGCCCCTTCAGCGACACCGCGCCGCACGCGGCCTGCGTTCGCCACGCGGGTGCGGCGCACTTGATCGACGCGAAGGCCCCGCGCCTGTCCTTTCCCCAAGGACAGCGCGGGGCTTTCGCGCTCAATGCGGGTATGTTCACGTCATGCCGACACCGGGGGAAACACCCAATCCGTACGGGCCGCCGCAGCCGCCCCAACCACCTCAGTCGCCTCAGCCGCCTCAGCAGAGCCCGGCGCAGAGCGCGCCGCAGGGGCCGGGTCAAAGCCCACCGCAGAGCCCACCGCCCGGTCCGTACGGGCAGGTGCCGCCCCAGACCCAGCCGCCCCAGGTCCAGCCGCCGCAGACCCAGCCGCCGCAGGTCCAGCCGTCCCAGCACAATCCGTACGCCCAGCCGACGATGCCTTCCATCCCGCTGGGCGGCGGCTACGGCCCGATGGGCGCACCGGGCACGCCTCCCGGGGTGCCTCCCATGGGCCCCGGGGGCGGGGCCGGGGGTGGCGGCAAGGGCTGGCTGTGGGGCCTGGGCGGGGTCGTCGTCGCCTCGGCGGTCTGGGCCGGGGTGCTGTTCGCCACGGGAGGCTTCGACGGGAGCGAGGCGGAGGCCGATCTCGCGGGCTACCGCTATACGACCAATCTGTGCGGCTCGACGGACTCCCATGCCTTTGAGGCCTCCGGGTACGAGCAGAAGGACGAGAGCGGCTCGACGTCGAACCCCCAGCACAGTAGCTCCGAGAACCCCGCGCTGGACTCGATGACCTGCAACATCGACTTCGAGCCGAGCGGCGCGAGCACCAGCGACTACTCCTCGGTGTGGCTCTACACAACGGCGTCGCTGCACAAGAAGACCGACCCCGGCCCCGAGTTCGAGGCCCAGTACCGGGCGTACGAGGACCAGAAGACGTCCACCTACAGCTATCAGGTGAGCCCGGTCAGGGGGCTGGGCGAAGAGGCGTATGTGGTGAGGCAGGAGAGCAAGAGCAGCACCTCCAACACCGGCGCCTATGTGATCCTCGCCGTGCGGGACGGCTGGATGACCTATCAGTCGACCTGGTCGGAGTATGTGTCGACCTCGTCCAGCGCCTCGGCCAAGACCCCGGAAGAGGCCACCGAGATGCTCAAGAAGAGCGCGAAGGCGACGCTGGAGAAGATGAAGGGGTAAGGAAGCCACACACAGCGATCACATTCACCGATCAGGGTGCGCGACGGGCCCGACGCCCGGCCAACGCCCGGGGCCCGGGCCCGGGGCCCGGCCTTCGGTTAGCGGCGGGCCCGGCTTGCGGTCAGCGGCGCCCTGCGCGGGCGGCTCGGGCGATCGTGACGACGGCCTTCTCCAGGGCGTACTCCGGATCGTCCCCGCCGCCCTTGACCCCCGCGTCGGCCTCGGCGACGGCGCGCAGCGCGATCGCCACGCCGTCCGCCGACCAGCCGCGCATCTGCTGCCGCACCCGGTCGATCTTCCACGGCGGCATGCCCAGCTCACGGGCGAGGTCGCCGGGCCGGGCACCGCGCGGCGCGGAGGCCAGCTTGCCGATGGAGCGGACGCCCTGGGCCAGGGCACTGGTGATCAGCACCGGCGGCACTCCGGTGGAGACGGCCCAGCGCAGCGCCTCCAGCGCCTCGGCCGCGCGGCCCTCGACGGCGCGGTCGGCGACGGTGAAGCTGGACGCCTCGGCACGGCCGGTGTAGTAGCGGGCGACGACGGCCTCGTCGATCGTGCCCTCGACATCGGCCACGAGCTGGGAGACCGCGCTGGCCAGCTCGCGCAGATCGCTCCCGATGGCGTCGACCAGGGCCTGGCAGGCCTCGGGGGTGGCGGACCGGCCGGTGGCGCGGAACTCCGACCGTACGAACGCCAGCCGGTCGGCCGGCTTGGTCATCTTCGGGCAGGCGACCTCGCGCGCCCCTGCTTTACGGGCGGCGTCGAGCAGCCCCTTGCCCTTGGCCCCGCCCGCGTGCAGCAGCACCAGGGTGATCTCCTCGGCGGGGGTGCCGAGGTAGCCCTTCACGTCCTTGATCGTGTCGGCCGACAGATCCTGTGCGTTGCGCACCACCACGACCTTGCGCTCCGCGAAGAGCGAGGGGCTGGTCAGCTCGGCAAGGGTGCCGGGCTGGAGCGCGTCGGGCATGAGGTCGCGCACATCGGTGTCGGGGTCGGCCGCGCGGGCGGCCACCACCACCTGCTGCACGGCGCGGTCGAGCAGCAGCTCCTCCTGGCCCACGGCGAGGGTCACCGGGGCGAGGGGATCGTCGGACGTCGTCTTCCTGGCCATCGCGGTCCAGCATCCCACGGACCACCGACAGCCCCGCCGCCCGGATGTCCGACAATGCTCCGGTGATCGATGAAGGACCGACCGGCGCCCCGCACTCCCCGCACGCCCGGCACATCCTGGTGCTCCCCGACCGCGACGCGGCGGAGGAGGTGGCCCAGGCCCTCCCCGAGCGCTTCGGCATCACCCAGGAGCCCCAGCTGGTGCGGGACGCCCTGGCGGGCGAGGACGACGCCGAGGACGCCCAGTGGCTGGTGGTGATCGAGGACCCGGCCGGCCGGGTGGACCCGACGGCGCTGGACGCGCTCGCGGACGAGTACGACGGCTGGCTGGAGGCCGAATAGCGTCCGGGACTAGGGTCCTGACCAACCGTGGTCACGGAAGAGGGGGCTCCAAGGATGAGCGGGACTGTGACGGCAGTCAGCAGCAACGGCGAGTACTCGTTCACCAAGCCGAACCGGGACAGCATCACCCTGCTCACCGGCCTCGGCGTCGAGGGCGACGTCCACGCGGGCGTGACGGTCAAACACCGCTCCCGAGTCGCCCAGGACCCCACCCAGCCGAATCTGCGCCAGGTCCACCTCATCCACGAAGAACTCTTCGCGGAGGTCGGTGCGGAGGGCTTCCAGGTCCTGCCCGGTGACCTCGGTGAGAACATCACCACCCGCGGCATCGACCTGCTCGCCCTCCCCGTCGGCACCCTGCTGCGCATCGGCGACGAGGCAGTGCTGGAGGTCACCGGCCTGCGCAACCCCTGTCTGCAGATCGACCACTTCCAGAACGGCCTCCTGAAGCAGGTCGTCGGCCGTGACGAGGCCGGAAACATCATCCGCAAGGCCGGAGTCATGAGCATCGTGCGGGAGGGCGGCACCGTCCGTCCGGGCGACCTGATCCAAGCCGAACTCCCCGCCGAACCCCACCGCCTCCTGGACCGCGTCTGAGGGCGGCCCCTGTCGCGATGAGTTCCGGCCGGGCCGGGAGTCTCATCTGGTGACCGTCGTAGAACGCCGTACGACGCCGCCCGGTACGAGACACCTCGGAGGACACCATGACGGCCACACCGGACCCGACCACCACGCTGCCCGGCCGCCCGCCCGTGGTCGACCTGGCCACCTGGCAGGCCGCCCGTGACGAACTGCTGGTCCGCGAGAAGGCCCACACCCGCGAGGGCGACGCCATCGCCGCGGCCCGCCGCCGGCTGCCGATGGTGGAGTTCGACGGAACGGTCGAGGTCGTCGGCCCCGACGGCCCGGTCCCGTTCCTGGACCTGTTCCAGGGCCGCGACGAGCTCGTGGTCTACAAGCACATGTGGTATGACGGCGCGCCGCACCAGGGGCAGTGCGAGGGCTGCACCACCACGGCCTGGCATCTGAAGGAAGCGGACTACCTCAATGCGCGCGGCGTCTCGTTCGCCGTCCTGACCACGGGCCGCTGGGACGAGGTGGCCTCCTTCGTCGAGTTCATGGGCTACACCCAGCCCTGGTACTCGGTGCGCGACGTGGACGGGCCGGCCGGCGGCCACATGGGTTATCTCACCTGCTACCTGCGCGACGGCGACCGCGTGTTCCTCACCTACTCCACGACGGGCCGCGGCAACGAGCGGGTCAACGGGTCCCTCGGTCTGCTCGACATGACGCCCTACGGCCGCGGCGAGGCGTGGGAGGACAACCCCGAGGGCCGGTCCGAGGGGCGCGACCCGTGCTGGTCCTGGCGCTCGGACGCGGACGGGAACGCCACCTGGGGCCCGACCAGCCGCCCCGTGCCGCAGTGGACCCGCCCCGGCGCGACCCCCGTGGAGACCCTCGGCCGCCGCGGCCACCACCACTGACTGACGCGTGCCGCGGACATGAGTGAGGCGCCGGGGCCGAGGGGAAGACCTCTGGCGCCCCACTCCCGGCCGAAACCGCCCAGTCGTCACGTAGTCGGGGTGTTTCAGGCGGACCGTCACGCAGCCCCTCCTCGGCCGCCGAGGACCGCGCGCAGACCCCGGTCGCGCGTGACCGCGATGGGCCCGTCGGTGTCGGTGCGCAGTACGGCGGCGCCCTGGGCGCGTAGGGAGGCGATGGTGCGGGGCGAGGGGTGGCCGTAGGGGTTGTCGGCGCCGCAGGAGATCAGGGCCAGGCGGGGGCTGAGGCGCCGGAGCAGCTGTGGGTCCTGGTAGGCCGAGCCATGGTGGGCGACCTTGAGAACGTCGATCCCGGGAAGGGCCGGGTGCGCCGTCAGCAGGGCTTGCTGGGCGGGGGGTTCGAGGTCGCCCAGGAGGAGGAGGGTCAGGCCGGCCGTGCGGACGAGGAGGGTGACGCTCGCGTCGTTCGGGCCCTCGGTCGCGGCCGGGGCGGGTGGCTGAGCGGGCCAGAGGACCTGCCAGGACAGCGGGCCGAAGCGTCGTCGTTCCCCTGGCCGCGCCGGGATGACCGGGATATGCGCCGACTGGGCCGCGCGGCGTACGGACTCCGCCTGGCCCGGTGGTTCTTCCAGGGCGGTCGTTTCGATCGCGCCGACCGCGCGGCCGCGTAACGCACCGGTCAGCCCGGCCACGTGATCAGCGTGAAAGTGGGTCAGGATCAGGAGCGGGATCCGGACGACGCCCAGGGAACGCAGGCAGTGGTCGACGGCTCGTGGCTCGGGGCCGGTGTCCACGACGACGGCCGTGCCGGGGCCCGCGGCCAGGACCAGGGCGTCGCCTTGTCCGACATCGCACGCCACCATCCGCCAACCGGGCGGCGGCCAGCCGGTGATGACCCGGGCCAGAGGTGCCGGGCGTACGACGGCCAGCAGCACCAGTAACGCGCATACGGCACACAGCAGGTGGTGGCGCAGCAGTCGGCGGCCCGCGAGGACCAAGGCCAGCGTCACGGCGGCCAGCAGGAGCGCGCCGGTCCAGCCGTCCGGCCAGTCCGCCTCGGCCCCGGGTAGTGCCGCGCCGGTCCGGGCCACCTGGGCGATCCACTCGGCGGGCCAGCCCGCCGGCCAGGCGATCCACTGGGCGAGCGGCGGTGCGACGGCGGCTGCCGCGAGCGCGGCGAAGCCGAGGGTGGTGGCGGGGGCCACCGCCACCTCGGCGATGAGGTTGCACGGGATGGCGACCAGGCTCACTCGCGCGGCCATCACCACGACGACCGGTGCGCAGACCGCCTGGGCCGCGGCGGCGGCCGCCAGCGCCTCGGCCACTCGGGGCGGTACACCACGGCGCTGGAGGGCCGCGCTCCATCCCGGCGCGATGGTGAGCAGTGCGCCGGTGGCCAGCACGGAGAGCAGGAAGCCATAGCTCCGGGCCAGCCAGGGGTCGTAGAGCACCAGTGCGAGGACGGCGGCGGCCAGGGCCGGAAGCAGGGAGCGGCGGCGGCCGGTGCCGAGGGCGAGCAGCGTGATCAGCCCGCAGGCGGCGGCGCGCAGCACACTGGGCTCGGGTCTGCAGACGATGACGAAGGCGAGCGTGAGCCCGCCGCCGAGGAGGGCGGTGGTCCGCAGCCGGATGCCGAGCGCGCCCGCGAGACCGCGCCGCTCGGCCCGCCCGGCCAGCTGCGGCGGACCCGTGAGCAGTGCGAGCACCAGCGTCAGATTGCTGCCGGAGACGGCCATGAGGTGCAGCATGTCCGTGGCCCGGAACGCCTCGTCCAGTTCGGGCGGCACCCGTGAGGTGTCCCCCACGACCAGCGCCGGGAGCAGCGCTCGCGCGTCCGGGGAGAGTCCGTCGGTCGCGGTGCGCAGCCCGGCGCGCAGCCGCCCGGCGAACCGCTGGATCGCGCTGGGCGGACCCGTGACCCTCGGGGGCCCACCGCTTGCACGCACTACGGCCGCGATCCGGTCCCCGCCGCGCAGCGGCGGCGCCAGGCGGCCGTGGACGCGCAGACGTGTGGACGGCAGCAGCCCGAGCCAGGCCGTCCGCTCCTTGCCGGACCTGGGGTGGACCGTGACCAGGACGGGGGTGCGGGTGGTGGTCGTGGTGCCGCGAGGGCCCGTGACCCGGTGGGCCTCCGCCTCCAGGACCACGGACGCCGGCGCGAGCGCCGCGCCCCGCACCCGTGGCCGGGTGAGCCGTGGGTCCCCCGTAACCGTCACCTCGGCGGTGGCCTCCGCGTACTCCCGGGCAAGGGCGGGGACGGGGCCGCGATGTACATCCGCCCCGTGCAGCCCGGCGACCGCCCCCGCGGCGGCCCCGCACAACAGCGATGCCGCCGCCGCTCCCGCCATACGGCGCCCACGCCAGGCGACAGCGCGTGGCGGTGAAGTGGCTTGCCTCCCCGACAGGTTGAGGCCTTCCGGGTGCGGTGCCGACGAGGGCGGGTCCGGTCTGCGTCGGGGGCGGGGCGGGCCGTGGCGTCGGCCGTCCGGTGTCGGGGCTCGTCGGCGGGTCCGGAGGAGCAGGGCCGCCGCCACGAGGGTGGCTGCTGTGCAGGCGAGGGCCACCGTTAGGGGCGGTGCGTCCAGGGCCAGTGCCGCGGCTGCCCAGGCGGCCAGGGCCGGGGGTACCAGGCGAAGGTCGGGTGGGCCCTCCTGGCGTGGGTGTGACGCGCCGCGCGGGGACGCCGCCGCGGCATGGACCGGGGCGCGGGTGCGCGGGGGCCGCTCGGACGTCATGGCTGGACCAGCGGGCGCAGGTCGGCGAACCGGCGCTCGCCGATGCCGTTCACCTCGCGGAGTTCATCGATGGAGCGGAAACCTCCGTGCTGGGTGCGGTAGTCGATGATGTGCCGGGCCAGGACGGGGCCGACTCCCGGGAGGGTGTCGAGCTGTTCGGCGGTCGCGGAGTTGAGGCTGATCGAGCCACCGGGCGCCCCCGGCCCGGCCGGTGCGTTGGGTGCGTTCGAGCCACTGACGGCCGCGCCCGGTGCCGGTGGTCCGGTCGCGGGGGCGCCGACCACGATCTGTTCCCCGTCCACCAGCGGGCGGGCCCGGTTCAGCCCGCTCAGGTCGGCGCCCGGCCGTACCCCGCCCGCCGCTTCCAGCGCGTCGGCGACCCTCGCCCCGGGCGGCAGTTTGCGCAGGCCGGGGCGGCGGACCTTGCCCGTCACATCCACCACGACCGTCCGGCCGCCGCCGGATGCGGTGAGCTGCCCGCCCGGCGTGGGGCCGGGTTCGGAGGGTGCGGCGCGCGGGGGCTCCGGGTCCGGGGCACGCACGGTCTGGGGACGGCCGGTCCAGAAGTGGTAGGCCGCGAAGGCCACCGCGGTGAGCAGGGCGACCGCCAGGGCGGCGACCGTCTTCAGCTCCATGCCGCAGCGCAGCTGAAGCCACACAGGCAGCCGCTCGCGCAGGGCCAGCCCTGCCCGGTCGCGTTTGCGCAGCGGAGCGTTCTCGGGCTCGTTCTCAGGCCCCTCGTGCCCCTCGTGCCCCTCGCGCCCCTCCTCCTGCCCCTCCTCCTGCCCCTCCTCGTGCCCGTCCTCGGGCGGCTTCTCGTTCCGTACCTCCTCCGCCGCCACAGCCGACCCCGCGACGCCCTTCGGTCCGTCCCTGCTGCCCAGAGCGATGGACCCGACCGCCGCCGGGGACGCCCGAGGCGCCGACGAGGCCGTGGCGAAGAGCGCCGCCGCGCGGCTCGCGCGTGAAGGTGCGGCGGGGTCCGTCTGGCGGTGGACGCTGCGGTGGCGGCTTCCGGCGCTGACCAGACCCGTGCCGGACGGCGAGCGCGGGTGGCGGCCCGCCCCGCCGTCGCGATGGCGGCCGCGCCCCGGCCCCGTGGTTACTGTGCGTGATCGTGACCTCATGCCACCTGACGGTAGGCACATGGAGCCGATCGCGCTGGTCCGCATCAATTTCCGGGGATAACCCCCGCGTGTGGACAACTCCGTCACCCCGCCGGGTGAAGAGCCTCCCCCACCCTCCGCTATCGCGGAGAGACCACCGCCCCCAGCAGCCCCGGCCCGGTGTGCGCCCCGATCACCGCGCCCACCTCGCTCACATACAGCTCCGCCAGCCCCGGCACCCGCTCCCGCAGCCGCTCCGCGAGCGCCGCCGCCCGTTCGCCCGCCGCCAGGTGCTGCACCGCGATGTCCACCGGGCTCCGGCCGGCCCGCTCCACCACGATCTCCTCGAGCCGGGCGATGGCCTTCGAGGCGGTGCGGACCTTCTCCCGCAGCTCGATCCGCCCCTCGTCGAGCTGGAGCAGCGGTTTGACCGCGAGCGCCGAGCCGAGCAGGGCCTGGGCCGCGCCGATGCGGCCGCCGCGCCGGAGATAGTCGAGGGTGTCGACGTAGAAGTAGGCGGCCGTGCTGTCGGCCCGCTTCTCCGCCGCCGCCACGGCCTCGTCCAGCGTGCCGCCGCCCTCCGCCGTCTCGGCCGCCGCCAGCGCGCAGAAGCCGAGCGCCATCGCGACCATTCCGCTGTCCACCACCCGCACCGGAACGGGCGCGTCCTGCGCCGCGAGCGCCGCCGCGTCGTAGGTGCCGGAGAACTCGGCCGACAGATGCAGGGAGACGATGCCCGTCGCGCCCTCCTCGGCGGCGGCCCGATAGGCGGCCGCGAACATCTCCGGACTGGGCCGGGATGTCGTCACCGGCTTCCGCTTCTGCAGCGCCTGCGCGAGGGACCGGGCCGAGATCTCGGTGCCCTCCTCCAGGGCCCGGTCTCCGAGCACCACCGTCAGCGGCACGGCGGTGATGCGGTGCCGCTCCATCGCATCCTGCGGCAAGTACGCCGTGGAATCGGTCACGATCGCGACATGGCGGGACATGACTGGGAGGTTATCGGGGGATGGCGCCTGCCGACAGCGCGACCCCACCGGATGATCAATTGCCTTGCCGATCATGCCCTGTTCAGACGTGACTCAGATCCTGTTCTCAGACCGGGTTCGTTCCGGGAGGTTCGGGGTTTCGGGGGGGGCGGGGTTCGGGGTTTCGGGGGGTTCGGGGTTTGGGGGTCTCAGGCCGTGTTCTCGGGACGGGGAGACTTCTGCCAGGGCTTCTGCCACGCCTGGGGCTCCGTATTCGGCCTCGCCCCGAGCGGCGGCCGAGGCGGCTCCGGCTCCTGCCCCGCCTCAGGCCCAGGGCGCACCCCCGCCTCGGGCCCAGGTCGTGAACCCGCCTCGGGCGCCGCCAGCGACTCGTCCGGCTCCACCGCAGTCCAGTGCCGCAGCGCCCCCGCCTCCATCTCGATCTCGCGGCCCAGCGAGTCCAGATCGTCGTGCGCCATTCGATGCGTCCGCTCCTGCACCGCCCAGCGCAGCGAGTCGGCCGAATGGGTGATCCGCTGCGTACGCTCCCGCATCTCGGGCAGCAGGGCGGCGAGCCGGGACCTGTCGGGCTCCTGCTCCAGCCGCTTCAGGTCCGCTTCCAGGTCCAGCGCATGGCTGCTCAGCCGCTGGAACAGGCCCAACGACTCCGACAGGGACCGGTCTTGCGGGGCGGCCGCCTGCAGCGCCTGCCCGGTGGCGCGCATCGAGCCGCGCAGGGAGAGCCGCAGCTGGGCGAGCTCGCCGGCCGCGCCCGGCTGGGCGAGCTGCCGGGCCCGGAGTCTGGTCTCCTCCACCGTGACACGGGCCTGGTGCACCGTACGGTCGATACCGCGCTTGGCCGCCCTGACCGCGCGAACGGCCCCATAGACCCCCGCCAGCATGATCAGGACGAAAAGCGTCAACAGGATCCAGATGGCTTCCATGGCGCTCCTTGGGGCGGCGGTCACGGCACGGTGGCGGTCGTCCTCTCAGCGTAAACGCGCCGAGCGGGTCAGAGGTTCCTGACGAACCCCCAACCCGCCCACACGTGCAAAGCCGATCAGGCCGGAACGATGTTCACCAGCTTCGGCGCCCGCACGATGACCTTACGGATGCCCGCGCCGTTCAGCGCCGCCACGACCGCCGGGTCACCCACCGCCAGCGCCTCCAGCTCCTCGTCCGAGACCGAGGGCGCGACCTCCAGCCGGGCCTTGACCTTGCCCTTGACCTGCACCACACAGGTGACGGTCTCGTCCACGACGTACTCCGGATCGGCGACCGGGAAGGACTCATGGACGACCGATCCGGAGTGGCCCAGCCTGCGCCACAGCTCCTCCGCGACATGCGGGGCCAGCGGCGAGATCAGCAGCACCAGCCCCTCGGCCACCGAGCGGGGCACCTGGCGCACCTTGGTGACGTGGTTGTTCAGCTCGGTGATCTTGGCGATGGCGGTGTTGAAGCGCAGGCCCTCCATGTCCTGCCGGACGCCGTCGATCGCCTTGTGCAGGGCGCGCAGCGTCGCCTCGTCGGGCGCGGTGTCGACGACGGTGACCTCTCCGGTGCCCTCGTCGACGACATTGCGCCACAGCCGCTGCAGCAGCCGGTACTGGCCGACGACCGCGCGGGTGTCCCAGGGCCGCGAAACGTCCAGCGGGCCCATGGCCATCTCGTACAGCCGCAGCGTGTCGGCCCCGTACTCGGCGCAGATCTCGTCCGGCGTGACGGCGTTCTTCAGGGACTTGCCCATCTTGCCCAGCAGCCGGGAGACCTTCTCGCCGTTGTACCAGTAGGCCCCGTCCCGCTCCTCGACCTCGGCGGCCGGGACGGCGATTCCGCGGCTGTCCCGGTAGACATACGCCTGGATCATGCCCTGGTTGTACAGCTTGTGGAACGGCTCGACCGAGGAGACATGCCCCAGGTCGAACAGCACCTTGGACCAGAACCGGGCGTACAGCAGATGCAGCACCGCGTGCTCGGCGCCGCCCACGTACAGGTCGACACCGCCGTGCGGCTGCCCCTCGCGCGGCCCCATCCAGTAGCGCTCGGCCTCCGGGTCGACCAGTCGCTCGCTGTTGTGCGGGTCCAGGTAGCGCAGTTCGTACCAGCAGGAGCCGGCCCAGTTGGGCATGGTGTTGGTCTCGCGGCGGAACGGCCGCGGCCCGCGGCCGTCGCCCAGGTCCAGCACCACGTTGACCCACTCCTCGTTCCGGGACAGCGGGGTCTCCGGGGAGGTGTCGGAGTCGTCCGGGTCGAAGGTGCGCGGCGAGTAGTCCTCGACCTCGGGCAGCTCCAGGGGCAGCATCGACTCGGGCAGGGAGTGGGCCACGCCCTCCTCGTCGTAGACGATCGGGAAGGGCTCGCCCCAGTAGCGCTGCCGACTGAACAGCCAGTCGCGCAGCCGGTAGTTGACGGTGCCCTCGCCGATGGAGCGGGACTCCAGCCACTCGGTGATGCGCGCCTTGGCCTCGACGACGCCCAGCCCGTCCAGCGATACGGACTCCCCCGTCGAGTTGACGATCTTCGCGTCGTACGAGGCGAAGGCGTCGTCCCAGGTGGACGGGTCGGTGCCGCGATCGTCCGAGGGCTCGACGACACAGCGCATGGGCAGCTCGAAGGCGCGGGCGAAGGCGAAGTCACGGCTGTCGTGGGCCGGGACGGCCATGATCGCGCCGGTGCCGTAGCCCATCAGGACGTAGTCGGCGATGAAGACCGGCACCCGCTCACCGCTGACCGGGTTGACGGCGTACGCGCCGGTGAAGACGCCGGTCTTCTCCTTGGCCTCGGCCTGCCGCTCGACGTCGGACTTGGCCGCGGCCTGCTTGCGGTAGGCGTCGACGGCCTCAGCCGGGGTGGGGTGGCCGCCGGTCCAGACGTCGTGGGTGCCCTCGGGCCAGGCGGCCGGGACGATCTCGTCCACCAGGCCGTGCTCGGGCGCCAGGACCATGTAGGTGGCGCCGAACAGGGTGTCCTGGCGGGTGGTGAAGATCGTGATCTTGGCGTCGGGGTGCTCGGCCACCGGGAAGTCGACCCGGGCGCCCTCGCTGCGGCCGATCCAGTTGCGCTGCTGCAGTTTGATGGCCTCGGGCCAGTCCAGCTCGTCCAGGTCGTCCAGCAGCCGGTCGGCGTAGGCGGTGATGCGCATGTTCCACTGGCGCAGCTTGGCCTTGAAGACCGGGAAGTTGCCGCGCTCGGAGCGGCCGTCCGCGGTGACCTCCTCGTTGGCCAGCACGGTGCCCAGGCCGGGGCACCAGTTGACGGGCGCGTCCGAGGCGTAGGCCAGGCGGTAGTCGCCCAGGATGTCGGCGCGCTCGGACTCGGTCAGCTCGGCCCAGGGGCGGCCGTCGGGGGTGGGGCGCTCACCGGAGGCGAACTGCTCGACCAGGGTGTCGATGGGGCGCGCCGTCTTCGCCTCCGGGTCGTACCAGGAGTTGAAGATCTGCAGGAAGATCCACTGGGTCCACTTGTAGTAGTCCGGGTCGATCGTCGCGAACGAGCGGCGCTTGTCGTGGCCCAGGCCCAGCCGGCGCAGCTGCCGCCGCATGTTCTCGATGTTGGCCTCGGTGCTGACCCGCGGGTGGGTGCCGGTCTGCACCGCGTACTGCTCGGCGGGCAGGCCGAAGGCGTCGAAGCCCAGGGTGTGCAGGACGTTGTGGCCCGTCATGCGGTGGTAGCGGGCGAACACATCGGTGGCGATGTAGCCCAGTGGATGGCCCACGTGCAGTCCCGCACCCGAGGGGTACGGGAACATGTCCATGACGAACTTCTTGGGCCGGGCGACGGCCTCGGCGTCGCCGGCCAGGTCGCCGCTCGGATTGGGCGCCTCATACGTGCCGTGCGCGTCCCAGAAGTCCTGCCAGCGGGCTTCGACGTCGGCGGCCAGGGCGGCCGTGTAGCGGTGCGGCGCGGCCACCTCGGCCGCGGCATTGGTCTCGCTCATGGTCCTCAAAGCTCCATCGGTCGTCTCTGCCTGCGGCAACGCAGCGGATCCCTGCTTCCGAAACAAAAAGACCCCTCGCACAGGAGGGGACGCCGCGCTGATACCGACCGGAGCTGTACTCGGTCGATACTGATCAGCGCGGCCCGCTAAGCAGAAGGCGTACGGCACGCATGGGGCCAGGTTACCGCAGGGCGCGGACGGGCCGCACGGAGGCGGTGGCCCTCGTCACGCGACGCGAAAGGCGGGCCGCCCCTACGGACGACCCGCCTCCTCGATGTGGAGCTAAGGAGAATTGAACTCCTGACCTCCTGCATGCCATGCAGGCGCTCTACCAACTGAGCTATAGCCCCAGGTTTCGCTCCGCCCGGTTTCCCCGGCGGCGACGCCTACATTACACGGACGCCCCGGCCTTCCGCCAAATCGATTGGCCGGAGGCCGGAGCAGATCCCCGTTACGCCGTCGCGAACGAATAGAAACGCTTCAGCGTGCAGTGCTCGTCGAGGAGCCGGCCGTAGATCGGCTCCCCTTCGAGCTCACGGTAGGTCTCGATGGGATCGCCCCTGATGATCAGCGCCCGCGCGCACTCCGCACACCAGTACTGGTAGTCGGAGTTGAGCGGCTCCATGTCGCGGACGATCGGTGTGCCGGTGCCGCACCAGTCGCACTTCCGGCTGTGGGCTCCCATCTCACTCAGCTCCAGCTATGGCCGCAGGCCGTACACACGTAGGAAACACCGCCGTTGTCACCGAGGACCTGTGCCACATGTCCGGAGCCGCAGGACGGGCACACGATGCCCGCTCGTGCCCTGCGGGACGGGTCCTCGATCGCATCGAGGATGCTGGTCGGCATCCCACCTGCCCTCCCCATCGGACGTGTCGGCCCCATCCCCCTCCGGCCGTCCGATTCTGCCATGGGACGACGCGCAGGTCAGCGGAGATGCCCCACTCGTCTCACCAGACTCATCAGTGCTCCGCACAGCGCGGCCCCGGCCAAGGCGACGCAGGTCACCCACAGGGCCTCCGCGGAGGCACCCGCACTGGGCACCGTATCGTCCGCCGCGCTCAGGAACACCGCCCCGAAGACCGCGACGCCGGTGAGCAGGCCGAGTTGAGCCGCTGTCACCAGCACCCCGCTGGCGTCCGCCGCGTCCTGCTGCCTTACGGTCGCCAACGTCCGCGTGAGCAGGGGACTGTAGGCCAGCGAGAGCCCCGCGCCGGAAGCCGTAAGGGCGACGAGGAGCCATGGGCCGCCGTCCGTGCCGTCGCGCAGGGCCAGGCCGGCTCCGGCGAACGAGACGGCCGCCAGCAGGAATCCGCCCGGGACCGTGGCGGCATGCCAGCGGGCGGGCAGCCGCTGCCAGTTGAGGCCCACGACGCCGAACGCGACCGCCGTGGGGACGAAGGTCAGCCCCGCCCGCAGCGGGCTGTAGCCGAGCCCGCCCTGCACATGCAGGGTCAGGGCGAACAGGAACCCCGCGTTGGCCGCCATCCCCAGGGTGATACGGATCACCGCGCGCGGTATCCCCGGCGCCCGCGCCACCCTGGGGGAGATCAGCGGCGCACCGCCGCGCCGGGCCAGCCGGGTCTCGTACGCGGCGAAGAGCGCCACCAGGACCGCGCTCAGCCCGAGCACGATCCAGCACCACAGCGGCCAGCCCCGCTCCTGCCCGAGCACCAGCGGCACCGTGAACAGCAGCACGGCGGCCGCGAGCAGCACCAGACCGGGCAGGTCCAGGCCGCTCCGGCGGACGGCCGCGCCCTCCCCGCGAGGGCGCGGGGCCTCGGCCGGGAGCAGGGCCTCGGCCGGGCGCGACGGGTCGGCCGGGTCGTGCAGCAGCCGGGGGCCGAGGGCCAGCAGCGCGAGCCCGATCGGCACGTTCACCAGGAAGACCGGGCGCCAGCCGGAGCCGAGCAGATCGGCCTCGACCAGCAGCCCGCCCAGGATCTGTCCGCCGGCGGCGCCGGAGGCCAGCACCGCGGAGTACGCGCCCAGCGCCCGTGCCCGCGAACCGCCCGTGAACGTCCGCTGGATCAGGCTCAGCACCTGCGGCAGCATCAGCGCGGCACCCGCGCCCTGGACGAACCGGAAGGCGATCAGCTGTCCGGTGGTGGCGGCGAGCCCGCAGGCCAGCGAGGCGCCAGTGAAGACCGCGAGTCCGGTCAGGAACATCCGCCGGTGGCCGACCAGGGCACCCAGCCGCGCGCCGGTGATCAGCAGCACGGCGTAGGAGACGGTGTAGCCCGCGATGACGAGCTGCAGCCCGGCGCCGGAGGCGTGCAGATCGGCGCGCACGGTCGGGGCGGCGATGTTGACGATGAAGACGTCGAGGACGGCCATGAGCTGGCCGGTGAGAACGATCGCGAGCAGCCAGCCGGGGCGCGGACGGCGCGGGGAGGCAGGGCGCCGCGCGGTCCGGTGGTCGGCGGCCGAGCCGCCATGGGCCCGGTTGTCAGTGGCCTCGCCTTTACTGGATCCACCGAGGTCTCCCGTCGGAGGAAGGGTGGTCGGGGTGGTGTGTCTCATGGATCGAGCCTGTGGCCGGGCGGATACAGGTAACGAGAGCCCGCCGATGCTGGTAGCGGCAGCACCTGGCAGCCGCCCGCCGCCCCCGGGAGCATGGGGCCGTACGGCTCGGCGGGGGACCGGCCGTGCGGCCCGACGGCACGGGGAACGGGGAGAGCGACGATGACCGCGAACACTCGGCGCAGACGGCCCGAGCTGGCCGCCTTCCTGCGCAACCGCCGTGCCCGGGTGACCCCCGCCGACGTGGGCATGGCGCCCGGTCTGCGGCGCCGCACCCCGGGGCTGCGCCGCGAGGAGGTCGCCCAGCTCTCCGGCGTCGGCGTGACCTGGTACACCTGGCTGGAGCAGGGCCGCCCGATCAACGCCAGCGTGCAGGTGCTGGACGCGGTCGCGCGCACCCTGCGGCTGGACCAGACCGAGCGCGAGCACCTCTACCACCTGGCCGAGGTGCCGTATGTGCCCGGCCGGGAGCGCGATCCGCGCAGCGTGAGCCCGGAGGTGCAGGGCATCATCGACGCGCTCGACCCGCTCCCGGCGGTGGTCTACAACGCCCGCTACGACGTCCTGGCCGCCAATGCCGCGTACGGCGGTCTGTTCCCGGAGATGCTGCTCTCCGCCGCCGCCGAGCGGAACGCCCTGTGGCAGCTGTTCGTGGCCCGCCGCTGCTGTGCCCCCTATGTGAACCTCGACGAGGAGCTGCCGCTCTTGGTGGCCACGTTGCGCGGCGGGTACGGACGCCATGTGGGCGAGCCCGCCTGGGAGGACTTCATCGCCCGGCTGCTGGAGGCCAGCGACGACTTCGCCCGGCTGTGGCGGAGCGGGGACGTGGCGCCGCCGGGCTCCCGGATCAAGGTGGTGCGGCACGCCTCGGTCGGCGAGATCCGGCTGACCTCGACCTCGATGCAGGTCAGCGGGGTGCCGGAGACCCGGATCGTGGTCTACACGCCCTGCGACGAGGAGAGCCGCGACCATGTGCGGCGGGTGCGCCTCCTGCACGACCCGCTGATCGGCTGCACGATGCACGCCAAGCCGCTCTCCGCACTGCGGGAGGAAAGAGCCGCGGCGGAGACCCGGGCCGGAAGCGGTGCGGAAAGCAGCGATCCCGCCTCCCTGTGAGGGAGACGGGATCCTGGTCCTGTGGAGCTAAGGAGAATTGAACTCCTGACCTCCTGCATGCCATGCAGGCGCTCTACCAACTGAGCTATAGCCCCGCTCTTCTCCGCGCCGGAGCGCTTCGAACGAGAAGGAGCATAGCCGGTGACCTGCCGGGAAAGGAAATCCGCTCAGTCGTCGTCGCCGAGCACCGGCTCGGGCAGCGATCCGGCGTTGTGCTCCAGGAGCCGCCAGCCCCGCGCACCCTCGCCCAGCACGGACCAGCAGCAGTTGGACAGGCCGCCCAGCGCCTCCCAGGTGCGGGGCTCCAGGCCGAGCAGCCGGCCGATGGTGGTGCGGATCGTGCCGCCGTGGCTGACCACCACGAGCGTGCCGTCGTCCGGCAGCTTGTCGGCGCTCTCGAGCACCACCGGCGCCGCCCGGTCGGCGACCTCGGTCTCCAGCTCACCGCCGCCGCGCCGGATCGGCTCCCCACGCTTCCACGCCGCGTACTCCTCGCCGAAGCGCTCGATGATCTCCTCGTGGGTCAGCCCCTGCCACTTGCCCGCGTAGGTCTCCCGCAGACCCGCGTCATGCGCGATCGACAGCCCCGTGACGTCGGACAGCTCGGCGGCCGTGGCCCCCGCCCGCTTCAGATCGGAGGCGATGATCGCGTCCGGCTTCAGGGCGGCCAGCAGCCGGGCCGCGCGGCGCGCCTGCGCGACACCGGTGTCGGTGAGCTCGATGTCCAGGGAGCCCTGGAAACGGCGTTCTATGTTCCAGGCCGTCTGGCCGTGGCGCCACAGGACGATGCGGCGGCCACGGGCGCCTTGGGTGCCGTTCAGCTCAGCTCACCGCCCGCGCCGCCGTCCGGGCCCTGCGCCTGCGCGTACTCCTGCGCCTTGCCGCGGGTGGCCTCGGCGTCGGCCGGGAGCTCCAGCTGCGGGCAGTCCTTCCAGAGCCGCTCCAGGGCGTAGAACACCCGCTCCTCGCTGTGCTGGACGTGCACCACGATGTCCACGTAGTCCAGCAGCACCCAGCGGGCCTCACGGTCGCCCTCGCGACGCACCGGCTTGGCGTCCAGGTCCTTGTTCAGCCGCTCCTCGATCTCGTCGACGATCGACTTGACCTGGCGGTCGTTGGGCGCCGAGGCCAGCAGGAAGGCGTCGGTGATGGAGAGCACATCGCTGACGTCGTACGCGATGATGTCGTGCGCGAGCTTGTCGGCGGCCGCCTGGGCGGCGGCGTTGATGAGCTCGAGGGAGCGGTCCGTGGCGGTCACAGGCAAGGCTTTCGGTCGGTGGTACCTCGAAGGTTTGGCTCCCCCCAGGGTCTCACGCCCCACTGTCACGGCGGGGGGGGGGGGCAAACCCCCCCCCCGGCCCCCGCCCCCGCCCCCCCCGCGCGCGGGTAGGCGGCGCGCGGGCGGACCGATTTTCGAGGGGGGGGCGCCCCCC
>NZ_JBHYVB010000050.1:6901-19216 GCF_042750115.1 Streptomyces sp. NPDC059455 | reverse complement strand
TTTTTGGCCCCCCCCCCCGGCCACCCCCCCCGCGCGCGCCGGGGGGCGGCCGCCCCCCCCCCCCCCCCCGTGCCCGGGCCGCCTCAGCCCGTGGCGTCGTAGTCCGGGCCGAGGAGGACCGTGATGTCCGCGTTGGCCGCGCCCTTGCCCTTCCGCACCGCCGACTCCGGCAGCCCGAGCGTCTTGGCGACCTCCTTGGCCTGGCCCGCCTGGGCGTTGTCCGCGTAGGTCACCCGCGAGGCCGACTGCGCATCGCCGCCCTCGGTGGCCGTGACGACCGTAAAGCCGCCGTTGACCAGCGCCACCCGCGCGGCGCTCGACGCGTCCTTGGGGCCTCCGGCGTTGGTCACGCTGACCCGGGGCGCGGTGTTCTTGTCGGAGTTCTTGACCGTGCCGCCCAGGATGTCCTTGACCACATGGTCGGTCGCCTGGCTGCTGAGCGTCCCGTCCGGCTGGACCGGCAGCATCGCGGTGTCGTACGCACCGCTCTTGGCCTGCCCGGCCAGCTTCGCCAGCGACGCGCCCAGCTGCTGCTCGGACAGCGACGGGTCGGGGATCTGGGCCAGCGACTCCACGGTGCTGGTGGCGCCCTTCGCATCGCTGGAGAGCTTCTTCAACGCCGCGTGCATGACCTGCCCGAACCGCGCGAGCTGCTTGGACTGTGCCTCGCCGGGCGCGCGGTAGGTGGCGTACGCCACGGCCGCCTGGCCACTCACGATCTGGTCCTTGCCCCGCTTGACCAGGGGGTCCTCGCCCTTCTGGGGGCTGGGGACGGTCGCGTCGGTGTCGATGCCGATCCCGCCGACCAGCTCTACGAGGTTCTCCAGATAGGGCGTGTCCAGCCGCCAGGTGCCCTGGATCTTCGACCCCAGCAGGGTGCTCAGGGAGTCCCGGGTGGAGTCGGAGCCCTCGTCGGTCACGGACTTGCCGAGAGTCGTGGAGGCGCCGTCCTCGGTGGAGACGGCCAGCGAGTTCGGCAGCAGGACGGTGGTGCCCTTCTTGGTGGTCTCGTTGTCCACCAGCAGGGCCGTGGAGGTGCGGCCGCCCTTGGTCTCGCGCAGATGGACGACGATCACATCGCGCTTCTGCGGACCGCCCGCGGCCGCCTGGTCCTGGGCGTCGTCGGACAGCCCCGGGAGCTTGCCCGCGTACCAGAGGTAACCGACCCCGCCCGCCGCGGCGACAACCAGGACCACGACGAGCGCTATGAGGCGGTTGCGGCCCTTACGGCGGCGTTCGTCACGGCGCTCGGAGCGGGTCTCGGCGAACTTCAGCCAGTCGATGACGTCGTCGGATTCCTCGTCCTGCTCCTCGACGAAGGAGAACTGCTCGGTGTGGTACTCGTCCTGATCGACACCCCCAGGACGCTTTCGCTCCGCGCCCCGGGGCCCGGCGGCGGAACGGGGCTCCCCGGCCGGAGGCGGCTCGGACCCGGGGCGCAGCTGCTCCGGGCTCAGCTCCGCGTAGGGGTTGGACTCGGGGCTGGGCTCCTCGCGCTGCGGGGGGACGGTCGGGGCGGCGGCCGCCTGAGGGTAGTCGTAGCCGTAACCCTGCGGTGGCTGTTGTTGGAACTGCTGCTGGTGTTGCTGCTGGTGTTGCTGTTGTTGGTATTGCTGCTGTTGCTGCTGAACGTACGGGTCGTAGTTCTGCGTCTGGGACTGCTGCTGGGGCTGCTGGGGCTGGTGATGCCGCGGCTGGCCGTAGGGGTCGTAGCCGTACCCGTCGTGTTGCTGCTGTTGCTGCTGTTGCTCCCCGTACTGCGCCTGCTGCTGCGCGTACGGGTCGTAACTCTGCTGCTGTTCCGCCTGCGGCTGGTAAACCGGACGCCCATAGGCGTCATAGCCGTAGATCTGCGGCTCCTGGCCATACGGGTCCTGTGCGTACGGGTCGTCGTACGGATCCTGCCGGTCGTTCACCGGTACCCCTTCAGCAGTCGTGCCGGTACAGCTCGCGCTTGTCGATGTAGCGCACCACGCCGTCCGGCACCAGGTACCAGACGGGGTCGCCATGAGCGACCCGCGCCCGGCAGTCCGATGACGAGATCGCCAGCGCGGGGACCTCCACCAGCGACACCCCGCCCTCCGGCAGCCCCGGGTCGGCCAATATGTGCCCGGGTCTGGTCACCCCGATGAAGTGGGCCAGCGAGAAGAGCTCTTCGGCGTCGCGCCAGGTGAGAATCTGGTTGAGTGCGTCGGCCCCGGTGATGAAGAACAGATCGGCGTCACCGTTGAGCGCGCGCAGTTCCCGGAGCGTGTCGGTGGTGTAGGTGGGCCCGCCGCGGTCGATGTCGATACGGCTGACCGAGAATTGCGGGTTCGAGGCGGTCGCGATGACCGTCATCAGATAGCGGTCCTCGGCCGGGGAGACCTTCTTGTGACTCTTCTGCCAGGGCTGCCCGGTGGGCACGAACACCACCTCGTCGAGGTGGAACTGCGAGGCCACCTCGCTCGCCGCGACCAGGTGGCCGTGGTGGATCGGGTCGAACGTCCCGCCCATCACACCCAGTCGCCGCTTGCCGGACCCTTTCTGCTCTTCCATGCGTGCAGACCCTACTGGGCCCGGCCCGGAGCCGGGGCCCATAGGGGCAATCGCCCAGGTCAGCGGTCCCGGTTAAAGCGCGTGGTGATCCACAGCAGCAGGAAGAGGATCACCAGGGCCGCACCGCCGGTCATGAAGGGGCTGATGCTCGGGTGAGTGTCGGTGTGCTCACCACCCTCGGACGCGAGCGTGGTCAGGGCGGCATGTGCGGTGCTGAAAGCGGTCATCGCGGCAGTACCTATCCGGGTCTAGGCGTCACAACACGTCGGCCACATCGTATGCGAGGCGGTTTTCGGTCCCGATGTCCGTCCTGCTGGTGGCAGCCTCGCTCGTATCCGTCCTGCGTATCCGCTCAGTCCTGCTCGTAACCGCTCAGTCCTGCTTGTAACCGCGCAGCAGGAACCAGGCGAGCAGGGCGGCGCCCACCACGCCGGCCACGATCACGATGCGCAGCAGCGCTCCGGGGCCATCGTTGCTGTGCGAGGTGGCGGCGAGGGCTTCGGTGAGGCCAGTCATTTCGGGCATGTCTCCACGCTAACCCCCCGGCGCTCAGGGCCTAGGCTGGGGGCCGCCGGACGAGGGCCCGGACCGGGCACCCCGTCGAGCGGGCAATCAACGAGGGGGCGACATGAGCGACAGCCACGAGACCGGTGGTGGAAACGGGACGGGAGGCGCCCGGGAGCATGTGCCCAGCCGGGAGCGGCGGCGGTTCCCCGGGATCTCCTCACGGGCGTACGAACATCCGGCGGACCGCTCCGCGCTGGTCGCGCTGCGCAAGCTGACCGGCTTCGACACCGTCTTCAAGGCCATGAGCGGTCTGCTGCCGGAGCGGAGCCTGCGGCTGCTCTACCTCTCCGACTCGGTGCGGGTCAGCGAGCGGCAGTTCACCCATCTCCACGACATGCTGCGGGACGCCTGCTACATCCTGGACCTGGAGCGGGTCCCGGCCATGTACGTCACCCAGAACCCGCAGCCGACCGCGATGTGTATCGGCATGGACGCGCCGATCATCGTGATCTCCACCGGTCTGGTCGAGCTGCTCGACGAGGAGGAGATGCGGGCGGTCATCGGCCATGAGGTGGGCCATGCGCTGTCGGGGCACTCGGTCTACCGGACGATACTGCTCTTCCTCACCAGTCTCGCCATGAAGGTCGCCTGGATTCCGCTCGGCAATGTGGCGGTGCTGGCGCTGGTCACGGCGTTGCGGGAGTGGTTCCGGAAGTCGGAGCTGTCGGCGGACCGGGCGGGGCTGCTGGTCGGGCAGGATCTGCGGGCCTCGATGCGCGGGCTGATGAAGCTCGCGGGCGGCCATCACCTCCATGAGATGAACGTGGACGCCTTCCTGGAGCAGGCGGAGGAGTACGAGTCGAGCGGCGATCTGCGGGACTCCGTCCTCAAGATCATGAACATGCTGCCGCGCAGCCATCCGTTCACCACCGTGCGCGCCGCCGAGCTCAAGAAGTGGGCCGCGACCCGTGACTACCAGCGGCTCATGGACGGCCACTACCCGCGCCGCGACGACGACCGGGACACCTCGGTCGGCGACTCGTTCCGGGAGTCCGCGAGCCACTACGCGGAGTCGGTCCGCAACAGCAAGGACCCGCTGTTCGCCTTCGTCAGGGACGTGGCGGGCGGCGCCGGGGACCTGGGCAGCAAGCTGCGCGACCGGTTCACGGGCGGCGCGGGCAAGCACGGTGAGACCGCCGAGGAGGGCACGCCGCCCCGGGAGCCCCGGGACGAGCCCCAGGGCGGGACCCAGGACGGGACCCAGGACGAGACTCACGGCGGGGCCCAGGACGCGGCTGAGGACCAGCGCCCCGGAGACGGGCCGGAGGAGCGGCCGGGGAACGGCGAGCCCGGGGACACCCCGCCGCAGCGCTGAGAGGGCCCCTGGCGGCCCTCAGGACCGCCCGTTGACGGCGGGCTGGGTCCCGGGGGCCATGACGCCGCACAGCGAGACCGTGGTCCGGCCCGTGGTGTACGGGTCGGTGCCGGTCGGGGCGTCGCCCTTGGCGCTCTGGCCGGCGAGCATCGGCCGCAGATAGCCGGAGGCGTTCGCGGCGCAGGCCTGCGGGCCCGCCAGCGCGGTGCTCTGCACCAGCTCCAGATGGTGGTCGCGCAGATCGTCCCGGTCGAAGCGGAACCGCGTCTCACGACGCACGGTGAACAGCGAGGCATGGTCCGGTCCGCGCTCATGGGCCGGCTGGAGCGCGTAGACGAAGACGTGGTCGGCGGCGACCTCCAGGGTCGCGGCGCTGCGCTCGATGACCGTAAGGGTGCCGCGGACCCGCACCGGGGTGTCGGCCAGGGTCACCTCGGCCGGGTTGAAGCGGTTCAGCCAGCCGGTGGCGGCATGGCGGCCGTCGTCGACCGGGTGTTCGAAGCTCTGGTCGAACTGGGTCTGCTGGGCGGGATCCAGCAGCAGCCTTACGGCCTGCACCGGACCGCCGGTGAGCACACCCGGGTCGATGGCGGACTTCACCAGGTAGTCCTTGGCGGTGGTGAGCGCCGTCATCACCTGGCTCTCGGAGAAGCTCTGAGTGCGGCGGGCGCCGGGCACGGTGACCCCTTCGGCGCCGGTGCGGAACTCGGCGGCCGGGCTGTCGCGGAACAGCCGGTCCGGCGGCCCTCCGGGCACCTCACCGCGCGGCGCGAGCGGCACCACGCTGCTGTGCAGTGGCTCCACGGTCTGCGGCTGTGGCGTCTGGTACGGGTGGCGCACCCCCATGTAGACGGCCGCCGCGAAGGCGATGACGATCAGCAGGACGAGCGCGACGGCCTGGCGCGACGCCCCGGCCCTGGCCCAGGCATGCCGGCTGCGCACCGCCCGTGCGTGCTCGCCCATGCGCTCGTCGGCCGAGAACTCCTGGAGCCGGGCAGCACGGACGAACGACTCGTCGAACACGACGGAGCGGTACTCGTCCTCACCACCTCCCGGGACGCCCTCCGGTGTCCCCTCGGGAGGGTCTCCACGCCCGGCCATACCTCAAGAGTAGGTCGCCAGGGGCGACGGTAAACGCGGTGGTACTCCACAACTTGGGAGGCGAGTGCGGAGGAAACGCCCTATACGCCGCGACGTGCTAGCGACACGCCGCGACGCGCCGACGACATGCGAGGACGTCACCGCGACGGCGGTACGGCGGAGGCGGTCGGGCCCTTGGCCCCGGTCGGCTCCGGGGCCGACTCCGACCCCGAGGGTTCCAGGCGCGGCTGCCCCGCGGGCGAGCCGTCGACACCGCTGGTGGCGGGCGGCGGGGCGGGGTCCTGGCGGTTGCCCGAGGCGCCCCGGTAGACCGCCGTGAAGGCCAGGGCAACCACCCCGATACCCATCAGGACGGCCAGCAGCCAGGCCACCGGGCGGTGCCAGCGGGCATGGCCGCGGTAAGGGCGCCCCGCGCTGCCGTAACGCCCATAAGGGCCGTAGGCGTCGTCCCCGTCCCGCCCAGGGCCGAAGCGCCCGTCGGGGTCGTCCGCGCCGTAGAAGTCGGCCTCCGCGCCGTACCCGTCCTCGAAGGGCTCGTCCTCGGGCGGGACACCGGCCCTGCGGCGCCGGGACGCCTCGGCCTCGGCACGGGCCTCGGCGGCGGCCAGCATCCGCTCGATGGCGGTGGGCTCATGGATCGGGGCCGACCGTACGAAGTCCTCGTCGAAGACCACGGCGGCGAACTCGTCGTTCGTCTCGCCGTGGCTGCGGTCGTCGGGCTCGTCGCCGTCCGGGAACGGCTTGCCCCCCACGTCGTCCGGCACCCATTCAGAGTAGACCGGACGGGTCAATTTGGGCAGGGTGAAATGGTATTCGGGGGAAGATCCACCCCAGCGGCGCCGGAAATCGACTACCCCCGAACGGGTGAGTCAGCGGGTGTGGCCGTCGCCGGTGACGATGTACTTCGTCGAGGTCAGCTCGGGCAGCGCCATGGGCCCCCGGGCGTGCAGCTTCTGGGTGGAGATGCCGATCTCGGCGCCGAAGCCGAACTGCCCGCCGTCGGTGAACCGCGTGGAGACGTTCACGGCGACCGTGGTGGAGTCCACGAGCTGGGTGAAGCGGCGGGCGGCCTGCTGGGACGTCGTGACGATGGCCTCGGTGTGCCCGGAGGACCACAGGCGGATGTGGCTCACCGCGGCCTCCAGGGAGTCCACGACGCCCGCCGCGATGTCGTACGAGAGGTACTCGGTCTCCCAGTCGTCGATCACCGCCGGGACCACGGTGGCCTTGGAGCCCTCCGCGAGCGCCATGACCCGCTCGTCCGCGTGGACCGTGACCCCGGCCTCGGCCAGCGCGTCCAGGGCGCGGGGCAGGAACCGGGCGGCGATGTCCTGGTGCACCAGCAGCGTCTCCGCGGCGTTGCACACGCTCGGCCGCTGGGCCTTGGAGTTCACCAGGATCTCGACCGCCATGTCGAGATCGGCGTCGGCGTCCACGTACACATGGCAGTTGCCGGTGCCGGTCTCGATGACCGGGACCGTGGACTCCTCGACGACCGTACGGATGAGGGACGCGCCGCCGCGCGGGATCAGCACGTCCACCAGGCCCCGGGCGCGCATCAGCTCGCGCACCGACTCCCGGCTCTCGCCCGGCACCAGCTGCACCGCGTCCGCGGGCAGCCCCGCCCCGCCGACGGCGTCGCGCAGGACCTTCACCAGCGCGGCGTTGGAGTGGGACGCCGACGAGGAGCCACGCAGCAGCACCGCGTTGCCCGACTTCAGGCAGAGCGCCGCGGCGTCCACCGTCACATTCGGCCGGGCCTCGTAGATGATCCCGACGACGCCGAGCGGAACGCGCACCTGGCGCAGGTCGATGCCATTGGGCAGCGTGGAGCCGCGCACCACCTCGCCGACCGGGTCGGGCAGCGCGATCACGTCGCGGACGTCGGAGGCGATGGCCCGCACCCGCTCGGGGGTGAGCGTCAGCCGGTCCACGATGGCGTCGCTGGTGCCGGCCTCGCGGGCCCGCTCCACATCGGCCGCGTTGGCCTCCACGATCTCCTTGGTGCGCACCTCCAGGGCGTCGGCCATCGCGAGCAGCGCGTCGTCCTTGACGGCGCGCGGCAGTGGCGCGAGATCGGTGGCCGCGACCTGGGCCCGGTAGGCGGCCTGGAGGACCGGGGACTTCGGCCAGGGGTCGGTGAGCGGCGACGTGGGTGCGCTGGTCATGCCCGAAGCGTACTGAGCCGGGCGCGGAGATCCACGCACTATTCCGCAGTTCGAGATGGCGTTCTCATATCTCGGCGTCGCACATCCGCCCTCAGAACGGATGCACGCCCACCGGGGAGGCCGGTGGCGGCCCGTACCCCTCCGCGACCCGCTGGTGATACGTATCACGGTCGATGACCTCGAGCCCCACGATCTCCCAGGGCGGCAGCTTGGCCGAGGCCCGGTGCTCGCCCCACAGCCGCAGCGCGACCGCCGCGGCGTCATGCAGATCACGGGCCTCTTCCCAGTAGCGGATCTCGGCGTGATCGTTGGCATAGCGGCTGGTCAGCAGGAACGGATGGTCATGGGCCAGCTGCTCGAGCGCCCTGCGGACCTCCGGCAGCGGCGCCTCGCTCCCCGAGACGCTGAGGGTGATGTGCCACAGCCGGGACGCCTCGACACGCCCGGCATCGTGCGCCACGGCGTCGCCGGACCCGGCGTCGCCCGCTCCGACACTGGTCAGGGTGCGCTCCGCCGCCCCTCTGGGCGACGCCCCCGGGCGCCCTCGTCTCACCGGCGGCCTCCTGTAACTCGCTGCTCCGCTCACGCGCGGGCGGAGCATCTCATGACGGTGCCATGGCCGCGGCCTTCCGCTCGGACTCCGCCGCGTCTCCCACAGCCGGCGCGCTGCCCCGCGCGACCCCGTTGAACAAAGTTGACCAGCCCACGCCCGCCCGCGGGGCGCTTTTGAGGTTTTTCGGAGGGGGGTTATTTTCTGGCGGCTCGGTTCTGCCCCAGCTCCCGCCGGGAGGTGCCGCCGCCGGGGCGCCCGTGCCGCCGGAGCGGCCCAGTCGGAGCGGCCCAGTCGGAGCGGTTCAGTCCAGGACGACCGGAGCGGCTCAGTCCAGGACGACGAGGTCGTCGCGGTGGACCACCTCGCGTTCATAGGCCGGGCCGAGCTCACGGGCCAGGTCCCTGGTCGAGCGGCCGATCAGCTGCGGGATCTCCTTGGCGTCGAAGTTGACCAGTCCACGGGCCACCGGGCGGCCCTCGGTGTCCCTCAGCTCGACCGGGTCACCGGCGGTGAATTCGCCCTCCACGGCCGCGATCCCGGCGGGCAGCAGGGAGGTGCGGCGCTCCACGACGGCCCGTACCGCGCCGTCGTCCAGGGTGAGGGCGCCACGTGGCGCGGAGGCGTGGGCGAGCCAGAGCAGCCGGTTCGCCGAGCGGCGGCCGGTGCGGTGGAAGAACGTGCCCGTATGGCGGCCGAGCAGGGCGTCCCCGGCCCGGCTGGCGGAGGTGAGCAGCACCGGGACCCCGGCCGCGGTGGCGATCCGGGCCGCCTCGACCTTGGTGACCATGCCACCGGTGCCCACCCCGGAGCGGCCCGCGCTGCCGATGGAGACGCCGTCCAGGTCCTCAGGGCCCCGGACCTCGTCGATCCGGGAGGTGCCGGGGGTCCTGGGATCCCCGTCGTACAGGCCGTCCACATCGGAGAGCAGCACCAGCAGATCCGCCCGGACGAGATGGGCGACCAGGGCCGCCAGCCGGTCGTTGTCGCCGAACCGGATCTCGTCCGTGGCCACCGTGTCGTTCTCGTTGACGATCGGCAGCGCGCCCATGGCCAGCAGCTGGTCCAGGGTGCGGGTGGCGTTGCGGTAGTGGGCGCGGCGGCTGGTGTCGTCCGTGGTGAGCAGCACCTGGCCGACCCGGCGCCCGTAGCGCGCGAAGGAGGCCGTGTAGCGGGCCACCAGGAGCCCCTGTCCGACGCTCGCGGCCGCCTGTTGGCGGGCGAGGTCGCGGGGGCGCCGGTCCAGGCCCAGCGGCGCCAGCCCGGCAGCGATGGCACCGGAGGAGACCAGGACTATCTCCTTGCCGTTCGTGCCCCCCTTGCCGCCCTTGCCGTTCGTGCCGCCCTTACCGTCGCCGTCCCTGCCGCCGTCGCCCTTACCGTCGCCGTCGAGCACCTTGGCGAGCACGTCGACCAGCGCGTCCACCCGGTCCGCGTCCAGGCCCCCCGCCGCGGTGGTGAGGGAGGACGAGCCGACCTTGACCACGATCCTGCGGGCGGCGGCCACCTCGTCCCGTACCGCCGACCCGTCCTGCTCCGCCACGCCGCTCCCTTGCTCGTCCCCGCTCACCACACGCCCCGAAGAAACGCATGCCCTACACACTCATCATGACAAGGGGGCAATCTACGACAGACGAGCCGCGCCCGCCTCGGCATTTCAGCCTCCGGACACCGCCCGCGCACACCGCCTCACCCACCGCCATAAGTGCCCCGCGGCCACTCTCCGGGGCCCCTTTGACACCGGTTGCGACCGGTTGGCACCGGCGCGGATTGTCACCGGGCGGGGCGTCGGCATACGGTCAGGGGTCCCCCCAGTCCGTTGCCCTCCTGCCAGGAGCCCACCCCGTGCCCTCTGCCGGAATCGCCCCACGCCGGGTCGTACAGCTGACGGCGCTGCTCGCGATGCTCGTGTTCTTCGCCACACAGCTCGTCGGCGCCGTGCTTCCGAACGTACCGCTTTTCATCGCCGCCTCGGCGTGCGGACTCGCGCTCGATCTCTTCCTGCAGCACAAGCAGCCCGGTCTGCTGTCGCTGCTGGGGAAGATCCGCCTCGACGTCACGGTGCGCCAGCTGTTCCGCGACATGCTCATCATGGTCGGGCTGCTGCGCATCGAGGGCATCAACCCCCTGCACGAGCAGGCGCCCCTGACCGTGGGGCTGCTGCTCTTCTACCTGGTGCACTTCGCCTGCCAGGCGGCGGCCATCCTGGTCCGCCGGAGCCGGCAGCTGCCGTTCGTCACCCGCAACATCGACGCGTCCGCGCTGCGCCTGAGCGACGCCCCGCCGCGGCTGTTCGCCCGTCAGCACGGGCGCCGTCTGCTGCGGCTGGCCGCGCCGGCCACCGCCGGTCTGCTGATCACCGCCGCCACCAAGAACGCCGTCTGGGGCGGCGTCGGCCTGACGATCGCGCTGCTGATCGGCATCGGCGGCACGGCCCACCTGGCCGGCTGGCTGCTGCCGCGCAAGCGCGTGGCGAACGAGGCCACGGCCCTGCGCTGGCTGGACCAGTGGCTGGCCGACTACCAGCCGACCGTGGGCATGTACTTCTCCGGCGGCAACTCCTCGGCGTACCAGGCGAACATGTGGCTCTCCACGCTCGCCGCGCTCGACGGCAAGCCGATCATCGTGCTCCGTGAGCGGTTCATGGTGCAGAAGGTGGAGGCGACGGACGTGCCGATCGTCTGCCTCCCCAAGGTGGCGCATCTGATGCGGCTGGAGCACTCGACGCTCAAGGTGCTGCTGCACCCGGCGAACTCCGGCAAGACCTCGCAGGTGCTGCGCATCCCCTCGATCAAGCACGCGTTCATCAACCACGGCGAGAGCGACAAGCTCTCCAGCTGCAACCCGTACGCCAAGGCGTATGACGAGGTGTGGGTCGCGGGCCCGGCGGCGCGCGAGCGCTACCAGCTCGCCGACATCGGCGTCGAGGACAAGGACGTCGTGGAGGTCGGCCGGCCGCAGCTGGCGCCCATCCGCCCCTACGCGGGCGTGCCCACCGGTGAGTTGACGACGGTGCTGTACGCGCCGACCTGGGAGGGCTGGGACGGGAACCCCGGCAACACCTCGGTGATCCTGGCCGGTGAGAACATCGTCCGCGAGCTGCTCGCCGACCCCAAGGTGCGGCTGCTGTACAAGCCGCACCCGATGACCGGTTCCGTGGACCCGCGCGCGGGCCGCGCCAACGACCGCATCAAGGCGATGATCGCCGAGGCGAACACCAAGCGCACCGGCGACCGCCCCGGCGCGGACGCCGCCGCCGAGCTGGCCCGGTGCGCCGATGAGCTCAACCGGCTCACCAGCACCGCCTTCCGCCCCAGCGCGGACGAGACCGAGCGCATGAAGCTCCAGGGGGCCCCGGACGGCGACCGCGCGGCGGCCGTCGCCGCGGCCACCGCCGCCTGGGAGAGCGCCTACTGGGCCTCGCTGCCGGTCTGGGAGCACCAGATCATCACCGGTCCGCGTCCGGCGATCTTCACCTGCTTCAACCAGGCCGACGTGCTGATCAGCGATGTCTCCAGCGTGGTCTCGGACTACCTGACGAGCGAGAAGCCGTACGCCGTGGCGAACACCACCGGGATGACGGAGGAGGAGTTCCGGGCGGGCTTCCCGACGGTGCGCGCCGCCACGATCCTCACGCCGGAGGCCATGGGCGTGACCGGGCTGCTGGAAGCGGTCCGCGACCCCGAGAAGGACACCCTCGCGAGCGCCCGCGCCGAGCTGAAGGTGCATCTGCTCGGCCCGTCCGACCCGCCGTCGCTGGTGCGCTTCGACCAGGCCACGCAGGAGCTGTGCCGCAAGGCCGACGAGCGCCGGGCCCGGATGGCCACCCGGCTCACCGACGAGATCCCCTCGCAGCGCGAGGCCCGGGACGCGGCGGAGGAGATGGAGCTGGAGTCCGGCTCGGCGGAGCCGGAGGAGACTGCGACGGTCTGACCTCCGACGGTCCGCGCCGACGGCGGGCACCGACAGCATGACGAAGGGCCCGGGAGATCCCTCCCGGGGCCTTCGTCGTGCCACCTGCCGTTCGGCGGCGAGTAGCCCGCTCAGATCCCGCGCGGGGCCGCGGTGCTGACACA
>NZ_JBHYVB010000050.1:0-6891 GCF_042750115.1 Streptomyces sp. NPDC059455 | reverse complement strand
GCCCGTCCAACCCCCCGCGCCCCCCCCCCGCGCGCCGCCCCACCCCCCCTCCCGCGCGGGCCCAGCCCCCCCCCCCCCCCCAACACCCCACACGCCACCTGCCGTACGGCGCCGAGAAGCCCGCTCAGAGCCCGCGCGGGGCCCCGGAGCAGACACACACCGCCCCCAGGCGCCCGCTACGGCCGTGCGGCGCTCAGAACGGCTTGAACGTGTCGAACTCCTCGTCCGCCTCGTCCCGCTCGGTATCCCGGTCGCGCCGCCGCTGCGCGGCCGGGCGCGGGGCGTCGAAGCGGTGGTCCTCGCCACGGCGGCCCAGCATCTCCGCTCCGGTCGCGAGGCTCGGCTCCCAGTCGAAGACGACCGCGTCGTCCTCGGGGCCGATGACGACCTCGTCACCCGAGTGGGCGCCCGCCTTCATCAGCTCCTCCTCGACGCCGAGGCGCGCCAGGCGGTCGGCCAGGTAGCCCACGGCCTCGTCGTTGGCGAAGTCGGTCTGGCGGACCCAGCGTTCCGGCTTCTCTCCCAGCACGCGGTAGAAGCCCTCCTCGGCGACGACCCTGAAGCCCGCGTCGTCCACGGCCTTCGGCCGGATGACGATCCGGGTCGCCTCCTCCTTCGGCTTCGCCTCCCGCGCCTCCGCGACGATCTTCCCCAGGGCGAAGGACAGCTCCTTGAGGCCGAGATGGGCGACCGCCGAGGCCTCGAGGACCTGGTAGCCGCGGGCCTCCAGATCAGGCCGGATGATGTCGGCGAGGTCCTTGCCGTCGGGGATGTCGACCTTGTTGAGCACGACGACCCGCGGCCGGTCGTCCAGACCGCCGTACTGGGCCAGCTCCGCCTCGATGACATCGAGGTCGGTCAGCGGATCGCGTTCGGACTCCAGCGCCGCGGTGTCCAGCACGTGCACCAGCACCGAGCAGCGCTCGACATGGCGCAGGAACTCCAGGCCGAGGCCCTTGCCCTGGCTGGCGCCGGGGATCAGGCCGGGGACGTCGGCGATGGTGTAGACGGTCGAACCGGCCGTGACCACACCGAGGTTGGGCACCAGCGTGGTGAACGGATAGTCGGCGATCTTCGGCTTGGCCGCCGAGAGCACCGAGATCAGCGAGGACTTGCCGGCGCTCGGGTAGCCGACGAGGGCCACGTCCGCGACGGTCTTGAGCTCCAGGATGACGTCCCCGGAGTGCCCCGGCTCGCCCAGCAGCGCGAAGCCGGGGGCCTTGCGGCGGGCCGAGGCGAGCGCGGCGTTGCCGAGGCCGCCGCGGCCGCCCTGGGCGGCGATGTAGGTGGTGCCCTGCCCGATCAGATCGGCCAGGACGTTGCCCTGCTTGTCGAGGACGACGGTGCCGTCCGGGACCGGCAGGACCAGGTCGGTGCCGTCCTTGCCGGAGCGGTTGCCGCCCTCACCGGGCTTGCCGTTGGTGGCCTTGCGGTGCGGGCTGTGGTGGTAGTCGAGCAGGGTGGTGACGGACTGGTCCACGACCAGGATCACATCGCCGCCCCGGCCGCCGTTGCCGCCGTCCGGTCCCCCGAGCGGCTTGAACTTCTCGCGGTGCACGGAGGCGCAGCCGTGGCCTCCGTTACCCGCGGCGACATGCAGTTCGACGCGGTCCACGAAGGTGGTCATGACGGGTGCCTCCAGTTACATACGGGTTCGGGGATGTTCTGATGTGCCTCACGCTCGTAACGCGCCGAGGGCGGACCCGCTTCCCGTCACGGGAAGAGCGGTCCGCCCTCGGAAAAGGCTGTGCGATATCGCCCGGGCTGATTACTCAGCGACCGGAACGATGTTCACGACCTTGCGGCCACGGCTGGTGCCGAACTGCACCGCACCGGCGGCCAGCGCGAACAGCGTGTCATCGCCGCCGCGGCCGACACCCGTGCCCGGGTGGAAGTGCGTGCCGCGCTGGCGGACCAGGATCTCACCCGCGTTGACGACCTGGCCGCCGAAGCGCTTGACGCCGAGCCGCTGAGCGTTGGAGTCGCGACCGTTCCGAGTGGACGATGCGCCCTTCTTGTGTGCCATCTCTTCTCAGTCCCTTACTTCGCAGCCGAGTCGATGCCGGTGATCTTCAGCGCGGTGTGCAGCTGACGGTGGCCGATCCGCTTCCGGTAACCGGTCTTGTTCTTGTACTTCAGGATGTCGATCTTGTCACCCTTGTGGTGGTCGACGACCTCGGCGCGAACCTTCACACCGGCCAGGACCCACGGGTCGCTGGTGACGGCCTCGCCGTCGACAACGAGCAGAGTGGAAAGCTCGACGGTGTCGCCGACCTTGTTGCTGGCCAGACGGTCGACCTCGATGACATCGCCCACGGCTACCTTCTGCTGGCGGCCGCCGGTGCGCACGATTGCGTACACGCGGTTCTCACTCTCTCGCTAGAAAACGGGACCTCTGATGCCAGCCGCCCAACACGGCCCACGGGGGTCGTGACAACCGAGTGATCATGCGATTCACCATCGGCCGAACGGCCTCTTCCGGCGAAGCGGAAGGGATGTGCTCAGGGGTTTGGCGTACAGACGCCGAGGGTCAAGGCTACCAGAGCCCGAAGGGCACACTGTCACGTGACAGTGTGCCCTCCCGGTCGGCCGGGCGGCCGGGTCAGTCGTCGGCGGCGGCCGAGACCGACTGCGGAGTCTGCTGCTCCGCCGCCGCGGTCTTCTTCGTCGCCGTCTTCTTGGCGGTCGTCTTCTTGGCCGTGGTCTTCTTGGCGGCCGTCTTCTTCGCCGCCGTCTTCTTCTCGGCGGTCTTCTTGGCCGTCGCCTTCTTGGCGGGAGCCTTCTTGGCGGCCTTACGGGCGGTCTTCTTCGCCGGTGCCGCGGCCTCGGCCTCACCCTCGGCGGACGCGCTCTCGGGCGCCGCCTCCGGCTCGGACTCCGACCCGGACTCCGGCTCCGGCTCCGGCTCCGCGGAAGACCCGCTCACGACCACCACGGCCGCCTCCTCGGAGCCCGTCGGCGAGCCCGCGGGGGCGCTCACCTTACGGGTCGCACGGCGGCGGGTACGCGGCGCGGGAACGCCCTCGAGCGGGGTCGGCTCCTCGGCGGGAGCGGCGGCGGGGGCCTCGGTGGCCGCCTCGGGCTCCGCCCGGACCGCCTCCCTCGGCTCGTCGGCCACGACGACCACCACGCCCTCGGGCTCCTTGGCGGCCTTCGGGGCGCCCGCCGGGGCGGACACCTTACGGGTGGCACGGCGGCGCGTACGCCCACGGGTCGCGGCGGCCTCGGCCTCCGCGGCGCTGCTGTACAGCTCCTCGTCGGCCGCGAAGACCGGCTCGGGCAGCGGCTTGGGCTGGGTGGCCTCCGCCGCGATCTCGGCCGCCGCCTCGGTGACGTCCTCGGACTCCGCCTCGGCTTCGGCCTCGGCCGCAGCGGCGGCCCGCTCCTGCTGCTGAGCACCGGCCGCGGACTTCTTCTTCTTACGCTTGCCGCCACCGCCGGCGGCCGACGCCTGGTCCATGTGGACGATCACGCCACGGCCGTTGCAGTGCACACAGGACTCGGAGAAGGACTCCAGCAGCCCCTGGCCGACCCGCTTACGGGTCATCTGGACCAGGCCGAGCGAGGTGACCTCCGCCACCTGGTGCTTCGTACGGTCCCGGCCCAGGCACTCCAGCAGCCGGCGCAGCACCAGATCGCGGTTGGACTCCAGCACCATGTCGATGAAGTCGATCACGATGATGCCGCCGAGGTCGCGCAGCCGCAGCTGGCGCACGATCTCCTCGGCCGCCTCCAGGTTGTTCCTGGTGACCGTCTCCTCGAGATTGCCGCCCTGGCCGGTGAACTTGCCGGTGTTGACGTCGATGACGACCATCGCCTCGGTCCGGTCGATCACCAGCGAGCCGCCGCTGGGCAGCCACACCTTGCGGTCCAGCGCCTTCATCAGCTGCTCGTCGATCCGGTAGGTGGCGAAGACGTCGACGTCCGAGGTCCACTTCTGGAGCCGGTCGGCGAGGTCGGGCGCCACGTGCGAGACATAGCCGTGGATGGTCTCCCAGGCGTCGTCACCGCTGACGATGACCTTGGAGAAGTCCTCGTTGAAGATGTCGCGGACGACCCGGACGGTCATGTCGGGCTCGCCGTAGAGCAGCGACGGGGCGCTACCGCTCTTCGCCTTCTTCTTGATCTCCTCCCACTGCGCCTGCAGCCGGGCGACATCGCGGGACAGCTCGTCCTCGCTCGCCCCCTCGGCGGCGGTGCGGACGATCACGCCCGCGTCCTCGGGGACGATCTTCTTGAGAATCTGCTTCAGCCGGGCCCGCTCGGTGTCGGGCAGCTTGCGGCTGATGCCCGTCATGGAGCCCTCGGGCACGTACACCAGGTAGCGGCCGGGCAGGGAGACCTGGCTGGTCAGCCGGGCGCCCTTGTGGCCGATCGGGTCCTTGGTGACCTGCACCAGCACGGACTGGCCGGACTTCAGGGCGGTCTCGATGCGGCGCGGCCCGTTGGAGAGCCCCAGCGCCTCGAAGTTCACCTCGCCCGCGTACAGCACGGCGTTGCGGCCCTTGCCGATGTCGACGAAGGCGGCCTCCATGGACGGCAGCACGTTCTGGACCTTGCCCAGGTAGACGTTGCCGACGTAGCTGGTGGCCTGCTCCTTGTTGACGAAGTGCTCGACGAGCACGTTGTCCTCCAGCACCCCGATCTGGGTGCGATCGCCGTTCTGCCGGACGACCATGACCCGCTCGACCGCCTCGCGGCGGGCCAGGAACTCGGCCTCGGTGATGATCGGCACACGGCGACGGCCCTGCTCACGGCCCTCGCGACGGCGCTGCTTCTTGGCCTCCAGACGCGTCGACCCCTTGATCGACTGCACCTCGTCGGCACCGGACTCGGCTTCCTTGCCGCGCCGCTCGCGGGGCTCGCGGGGCTCGCGGACCTTGACGACCGTGCGCTCCGGGTCGTCACCGGTCGCCTCGGCCTCGGCACCGTCACCGCTGCGGCGACGGCGACGGCGGCGACGACGGCTGCTGCTGGAGCCACCGGACTCACCGGCCTCGGAGCCCGACTCGTCCCGGCCCTCGCCCTGCTCCTCGGCGTCCTCGCCCTCGGCGGCCGACTCGTCCTCGTACCGCTCACCGGTCTCGGAACGCCCCTCGGCGCCCTCGCCCTCGACGGTCTCGCCCCGGCGGCGACGCCGTCCGCCACGGCGGCGGCGACGGGCCGGACGGTCGCCCGACTCGTCCTCGCCGGACTCGCCCTCGGGCTGACCGGCCTCGGCCTCGGCCTCTGTCTCGCTCTCCTCGGCGGCCTCGGGCTCCTCGGCCTCCGGCTGCTCCTCGGCGGGCGCGGCACCCCGGCGGCGGCGCCGACGGCGGCCGGCGGGCGCCTCGGGCTCGACGGCCTCGGCCGTCGGCTGCTCCTCGTCCTCCTCCTCGGGCTCCTCCAGCGCGGCGGCGGCCTCGGCGGCGGCGCTCTCCGGCGTCTGGAAGACCGGCTCGGTGAAGACGGGCGCCTGGAACACGGCCGTCGGCGGGCGGGCCGCACGGCGCCGCGAACGGGGCGCGGGCTCCGGCTCGGACGCGGCCTCGGCGGCCGGGGCCTCGCCCTCGGCGGCCTGCGGCTCCTGAGCGCCGCTCGGCTCCTCGGCGGCGGGTGCGGTGCTCCGGGTGGCACGGCGGCGGGTGCGGGCGCGCGGGGCCTCGTCCTCGGCCCGCGTACCGGCGGTCTCCTCGGCACTCTCGCCGCGCTGCTCGGCGGCGGGCTCCTCGGCGGCCTCGGCCTCCGCGGGCGCTCCGGCGGGGGCGGTGGCCTTACGGGTCGCACGGCGACGGGTACGGGCGGGGGCCGGGGGCACGGTCTCGGCCTCGGCGGCCGCCTCGGACTCCTCGGTGTCCGCCGGCTCCTCCGGCGGTACGACCTCCGCGGCCTCCGACTGCGGCGCGCCCTCGGAGGCGGTCACCTTACGGGCCGCACGGCGACGCGTACGGGCACGCGGGGCCTCGTCGTCCGGGGCATCGGCTGCGACTGCGGCTGGGGCCGTGGCCTCGTCACCACTGCCACCAGCGGCCGCCGCAGACGACGCGTCCGCGTCGGCGGCCTCCGCCTGCGGCGCGCCCTCGGGGGCGGTGACCTTACGGGTCGCACGACGGCGCGTACGGGCGGGGGCGGAAGGCACGGTCTCGGCCTCCGCGGCCGCCTCGGACTCCTCGGTCTCTTCGGGCTCCTCCGCCGCCTCCGGCTCGTTCGGCGACACGACCTCCGACTCCGCGGGGGCACCGGCCGGAGCGGTCACCTTACGGGTGGCACGGCGACGCGTACGGGCGGGCGGAGCGGCCTCGGCGGCCGCCTCCACCACGGGCTCCGCGACCGGCTCGGCGGCGGCTTCGGTCTCCTCGCCGCCATGCCCGGCGTCGGCCGGGACCACGGTCTCCGCGGCCTCCGGCGAACCCGCCGGGGCGGTCGCCTTGCGGGCGACCCGGCGCCGCGTACGGGCGGGCGGAGCGGCGGATTCGGTGTCGGACCCGGATACGGAACCACTCGCGGTGGCCATGGCGGCACCGGCGGCGACGGGCTCGGAAGCGGCCTCGGCGACGACGGCACCGGTCTGCTCAGCGGCTATGGCCGGTACCGAGGGCGTGGTGACCTCGGCCTCGCTCACCGCGCCGGGCGGCGGACCGGCCGGGCGGGAGGCCGCGCGGCGGCGGCGCGGCGGCAGCGTGTCGCTGGGCGTGTTCTCGATGGATCCCCCGGGCACCGCGGCACTCGGCGCGGATGACCCCAGGGGCTGGACAGGTTGGGTCGGCTCAATAGGTTCGAGCATGCGGGCGTTTCTCCCGTCACGCTCCCGGGCGCCGCGCCTGGTTCCGGCCGGCCCCCCCCCCCCCATGGGCGGGTGCCCCCCGCCCGGGCGCGCGCGCCCCACCGCACCAGACGACAACCACCCCGCGA
>NZ_JBHYVB010000049.1:13270-59394 GCF_042750115.1 Streptomyces sp. NPDC059455 | reverse complement strand
GCGGGCTTGAACTTCGCCACGCCCCGCCCCCCCCCCGCCGGGTGTTCAGCGCCGGTGTGGTGCTGAGGGGGTGTCAGACGTGACGTCAGACCTCGACGACCACGGGAAGGATCATCGGACGGCGGCGGTAGCTGTCGGAGACCCACTTACCGACCGCGCGGCGCGCCAGCTGCTGGAGCTGGTGCGGGTCCACAACCCCGTCGGAGGCCGACTTGACCAGGGCATCCTCGATCTTCGGGATGACCGCGGAGAAGGCGGAGTCCTCGATACCGGAGCCCCTCGCCTGGATATGCGGACCGCCCACGATCTTGCCGGTCGTGCTGTCGACGACCACGAAGATCGAGATGATGCCCTCGTCGCCGAGGATGCGGCGGTCCTTGAGCGAGGTCTCCGTGACATCGCCGACCGAGAGGCCGTCCACGTACACGTATCCCGCCTGCACCTTGCCGACGATCTTGGCAATGCCGTCGACCAGGTCCACCACGACACCGTCCTCGGCGATGACGCAACGGTTCTTCGGAACCCCGGTCAACGCGCCCAACTCGGCGTTGGCGCGCAAATGGCGCCATTCGCCGTGCACCGGCATCAGGTTCTTGGGCTTGCAGATGTTGTAGAAGTACAGCAGCTCGCCGGCCGAGGCATGGCCGGAGACATGGACCTTGGCGTTCCCCTTGTGGACGACCGTGGCGCCCCAGCGCGTCAGTCCGTTGATCACCCGGTAGACCGCGTTCTCATTGCCGGGGATCAGCGAGGAGGCCAGGATCACCGTGTCGCCCGCGACGATCCGGATCTGGTGATCGCGGTTGGCCATTCGGGACAGCGCCGCCATCGGCTCGCCCTGGGAGCCCGTGCAGACCAGCACCACCTCGTCGTCCCGAAGGTCGTCGAGGGTCTTCACATCCACCACGAGACCGGCCGGCACCCGCAGATAGCCGAGGTCACGGGCGATGCCCATGTTGCGGACCATCGACCGGCCGACGAAGGCGACCTTGCGTCCGTACTCATGCGCCGCGTCGAGGATCTGCTGGATGCGGTGCACATGGCTGGCGAAGCTGGCGACGATGATGCGCTTCTGCGCGTTGCCGAAGACCTGGCGCAGTACACCGGAGATATCGCGCTCGGGCGGTACGAACCCGGGGACCTCGGCGTTGGTGGAGTCCGCCAGGAGCAGATCGATGCCCTCCTCGCCGAGCTTGGCGAACGCGGGCAGATCCGTGAGCCGGCCGTCGAGCGGCAGCTGGTCCATCTTGAAGTCGCCGGTGTGCACGGCCATGCCGGCCGGGGTGCGGATGGCGACCGCCAGGGCGTCCGGGATGGAGTGGTTGACCGCGACGAACTCGCACTCGAAGGGGCCGATCCGCTCGCGGTGCCCCTCCTCGACCTCGAGGGTGTACGGACGGATCCGGTGCTCCTGAAGCTTCGCCTCGATCAGGGCGAGCGTCAGCTTGGAGCCGATCAGCGGGATGTCGGGCTTCTCGCGGAGCAGGAAGGGGACACCGCCGATGTGGTCCTCATGGCCGTGAGTGAGGACGATGCCGTCGATGTCGTCGAGACGGTCCCGGATGGATGTGAAGTCCGGCAGGATCAGGTCGACTCCGGGCTGCTCCTCCTCGGGGAAGAGCACCCCGCAGTCGACGATCAGCAGCCGGCCGCCGTACTCGAAGACCGTCATGTTCCGGCCGATCTCACCGAGGCCGCCGAGCGGGGTGACGCGCAGACCGCCCTCGGGGAGCTTCGGCGGAGGGCCGAGCTCAGGATGCGGATGACTCAAAAGACTCTCCTCACCACGCACGCCACATGCCCCCTGGGCACATGGCGCGCGTGACATTTGTGCACTTGCTGATGTGTCTGTATGCAGTTGTGAAGTATGAAGGTGCGAGAAATCGCCTCTTTGCTTAGAGCTGTACCCCGCCGGCGGCGAGATCGCGCTTGAGCTGTTCGGTTTCCTCGGCGGTCAGCTCGACCAACGGCAGGCGCAGCGGCCCCGCGGGCTGACCCTGGAGGGTGAGCGCGGCCTTGGTCGTGATCACACCCTGGGTGCGGAACATGCCGGTGAAGACCGGCAGCAGCTTCTGGTGGATCTCCGTTGCCTTCGCGACGTCGCCCGCGAGATGGGCCTCGAGCATGGCCCGCAGTTCGGGGCTGACCAGATGGCCGACCACGGAGACGAAGCCGACCGCGCCGACCGACAGCAGCGGCAGGTTCAGCATGTCGTCGCCGGAGTACCAGGCGAGGCGGGAGCGGGCGATGGCCCAGCTGGCGCGTCCGAGGTCGCCCTTGGCGTCCTTGTTGGCGACGATGCGCGGGTGCTCGGCCAGCCGGACCATGGTCTCGGTGCCGATCGGGACACCGCTGCGGCCCGGGATGTCGTAGAGCATGACCGGCAGGCCGGTGGCGTCGGCGATGGCGGTGAAGTGCCGGAGGAGGCCTTCCTGCGGCGGCTTGCTGTAGTACGGCGTGACGGCCAGCAGCCCGTGGGCACCGGCCTGCTCGGCGGCGCGGGCGAGCTCCACACTGTGCCGGGTGTCATTGGTACCCGCTCCGGCCACGACGTGGGCGCGGTCGCCGACCGCCTCCACCACGGCGCGTACAAGCTGGGCTTTCTCCGCATCGCTGGTGGTGGGGGACTCGCCAGTGGTGCCGTTGACGATCAGTCCGTCATTGCCGGCGTCCACCAGATGAACAGCGAGTCGCTGGGCGCCGTCGAGGTCGAGCGCGCCGTCAGTGGTGAATGGCGTGACCATGGCGGTCAGCACCCGCCCGAAAGGGGTCTGCGATGTGGATGTCGGTGCCATGGGCTCCACGCTACTCGTAGCGCGCCCCACGGCGCTCGCTCGGGGCTGCGGACGGAGCGAAGAGATGGGACCCGGCACTGCCTGCTCGGGGGTTCAAGCAGTGCCGGGCCCGTTTGTTCAGCCTAGATGAACTTCTCGAAACGCCGCAATACGGACACTTCGCCCGGTGATCCGTCCGAGGAGCGGGCCCCGGGCTACGGGGGTCGGCTACGGAGCCACTCGGCCGTTGGCGTTGAAGGCGGCGTGGGTGAGCGGCATCAGCCCCGCCCAGTGCGCCTCCATCTTCTCCCCCACCATCTCGATCTCCCGCTGCGGGAACGAGGGCACAGCGGCCTGCTCATGCTGGGTGCGCAGCCCCAGAAAGTGCATCAGCGAGCGGGCGTTGCAGGTGGCGTACATCGAGGAGAACAGGCCGACCGGGAGCACGGCCCTGGCCACCTCGCGGGCCACTCCGGTGGCCAGCATCTCTTGGTACGCCTCATAGGCGTGGCGGTACGCGTCCTCCATGACCCGGCCGGTCAGCTCATGCAGCGCCGGGGTGCCCTCGACGAACTCGTACTTCCCCGGGCGGCCCTGCTGGATCAGCTTGCGGGCCTCCCCCGGGACGTAGAACACCGGCTCCAGGCGGCGGTAGCGACCGGACTCCTCGTTGTACGACCAGCCCACGCGGTGCCGCATGAACTCGCGGAAGACGAAGATCGGGGCGCTGATGAAGAAGGTCATCGAGTTGTGCTCGAACGGGCTGCCGTGGCGGTCCCGCATCAGGAAGTTGATCAGCCCCTTGGACCGCTCCGGGTCCTTGGTGATCTCCTCGAGGGACTGCTCGCCCGCGGTGGACACCCGCGCGGCCCACAACACGTCGGAGTCGGCAGCGCTGTGCTTGACCAGCTCGACGGTCACATCGCTGCGGAAACTGGCCTTCTCGATCTCGGCGGGGATCTCGGTCACCGGGCGGGTCCTTCCATGGTGCGTCGCTCAGGGCGGCGCCCAGCTTACGGGTCACCACCGACAGTCCCGCTCAGCCGAAATTTTTGACTGAAGTCGTCGGATCCGGGCACCCAATCGCTCATTCACACGTCCTACACACTGAAGTACTCACGTTCGAGGTTCCAAGGAGAGCCCGCAGATGTTCCGCCGGCGAGAGCCCGTGCCGTTCGCCTTCGTCGCCGAAGCCGACCGTTTCCGTAGCAATGTCACCCCACCACCCCGCCCCCGCGCCACACCGTCCCAGATCGCCGGACGGACCCTGATCGGGCTCACGATCGTCGCGGGGTTCATCGGCTCGTTGATGTTCGGGATACCCGCCCTCGACAGCCAGTCGCACCCCACCCAACAGATCCAGCAGCCAGAGGCGTCCGACGGACGCTGACCGGCGCTGGGATAGCCTCACCCAGCACAGGCCCATCCGGACATGTGTGTGAGTGAGGAACTCCCGTGCCCCTGCCCTTCCTGACCGCCGACCGCGCCCATGACGACGACGCGGCGGCCGGAGCGGACCCGCTCGGCTACGAGGACCCGGACCGCTGGCGCCGTCCCTACCGGCCGGGGCCCTGGAGGGTCGGGGGCGCCGCTCTTCTGCTGCTGCTCGCCTCGTACATCCTGTTCTCCGCCTTGATCATCGCGATGGCGGGATCGCTGTCCGCGGCGGGCGTCTGCGTCGGCGTCGCGGCGCTGATGATCGTGACAGCCGTAAGGCTGGTGCGCAGCGGTGTCGTGGTGAGCGCCCAGGGGCTGCGCCGGATCGGCCTCCTGCGCAGCACCACCGTGCGCTGGCAGGACGTCGCCGCGATACGCACGGCCCAGCAGCCGGTCCGGTGGCTGGGCCTGCCCCGCACCGTCCAGGGGCAGGCGCTGCTGCTCCAGTCGGTGCGCGGCGGAGCGCCGGACGCCCTGATCACCAGCCATGACGCCGACTTCCTGGGCCAGGCGGAGAACTTCAACAGGGCCGCCGACGCGCTCGAGGGCTGGGCCGCCTCCCACCGCTGAGCCAGCGCGCACCGCCGAGCCGTACGGCCGCGGGGCGGCGCCGCTGAGCCCCCCTGATCCATATCCGATCCGTATCCGTGCCGCCCCGGGCGGCCGGGGTCAGCCCCCGGCCGCCCGCACCGGTTTCCCGTCGTGCAGGGCGATGGCGCGCTGCATCGCCTTACGGGCGCGCGCGGTGTCCCGGGCGTCGTGGTACGCCACGGCGAGCCGGAACCAGGACCGCCAGTCGTCCGGCGACTGCTCCGTCTCGGCCCGCCGTTTGGCGAAGACGGCGTCCGCCGAGTCCCGGTCGATCCGCCCGCCGGGCGTCCGCACCAGCTCGTCGACCGGGAGGCCGCCCTCCGCCTCCAGCTCCCGGGCCAGCCGGTCCGCGCTCCGCGCGAACTGCGTGGTCTGCCACAGGAACCAGGCACCGATGAGGGGCATCACCAGCACCGCCGCGCCGAAGACGACGGTGATCGGGGTGCCCTCCCGGATCAGCAGCACCCCGCGGTCGCCGACCAGCACGAAGTAGACGACCAGAACGGCCGCGAGAACGAAATATGTGATCTTTGCGCGCACCGCTGTGCCCTCAGTCCAGATCGAGGAAGTGTTCCAGGCCGAAGGTCAGGCCGGGGGTGGCCGCCACTCGGCGGACGCCGAGCAGGATGCCGGGCATGAAGCTGCTGTGGTGGGTGGAGTCATGGCGGATGGTGAGCGTCTCGCCCTCGCCGCCCAGCAGGACCTCCTGATGGGCCAGGAGCCCGCGCAGCCGCACCGAGTGCACCGGCACCCCGTCCACGTCCGCGCCCCGCGCCCCGTCGAGGGCCGTGGCGGTGGCGTCCGGCTGCGGGGCGCAGCCGGCCTCCCGCCGGGCCTCGGCGATCAGCTGTGCGGTGCGCGCGGCCGTGCCGGAGGGGGCGTCCACCTTGTTGGGGTGGTGCAGCTCGATGACCTCGACCGACTCGAAGAACCGGGCGGCCTGGCGGGCGAACCGCATGGTGAGCACGGCACCGATGGAGAAGTTCGGCGCGATGAGCACACCGGTGGTCGGCGAGGCGTCGAGCCAGCCGCGCAGCAGCGCCAGGCGCTCGTCCGTCCAGCCGGTGGTGCCGACGACGCCGTGGATGCCGTGGCGGACGCAGAACTCGAGGTTGTCCATCACCGAGGCCGGTTCGGTCAGCTCGACCGCCACCTCGGCGCCCGCCTCGACCAGGGCCTGGAGCTGGTCGCCCCGGCCCAGCGCGGCGACCAGTTCCAGGTCCTCGGCGGCCTCCACGGCTCGTACGGCCTCGGAGCCGATCCGGCCGTTGGCGCCGAGGACGGCCACACGCAGCTTGCTCATCGATCCTGTTTCCTTCGATCCGGGAGGCTCTGGCACGGACTCAACCGACGTACGGACTACGCCGACGTACGGACTACGCCAGCTGACGGACTACGCCGACTGACGGGCTAGGCGACGGCCTCGTCGAGACGCGCCGCCTGCTTGTCCTTCAGCGGGCCGATGACGGACAGCGAAGGACGCCGCCCCAGTACATCGCGCGCCACCTCGCGCACCTCGTCCGGGGTGACCTCCGCGATCCGCTCGAGCATGTCGTCCACCGACATCTGCTCGCCCCAGCACAGCTCGCTCTTGCCGATCCGGTTCATCAGCGCGCCGGTGTCCTCCAGGCCCAGCACGGTGGAGCCGGAGAGCTGGCCGACGGCGCGCCGCAGCTCCTCGTCGCTCAGGCCGTTCTCCGCGACCTGGACGAGCTCGTCGCGGCAGATCTTGAGGACGTCGTGCACCTGGCTCGGGCGGCAGCCGGCGTAGACGCCGAAGAGCCCGCAGTCGGCGAAGCTGGAGGTGTAGGAGTAGACGCTGTAGGCGAGGCCGCGCTTCTCCCGGACCTCCTGGAAGAGCCGGGAGCTCATCCCGCCGCCGAGCGCGGTGTTCAGCACCCCGAGCGCCCAGCGGCGGTCGTCGGTGCGCGGGATGCCGGGCATGCCGAGGACGACATGGGCCTGCTCGGTCTTGCGGTTCAGCAGCCCGACCTTGCCCGCCGTACGGATCGCACGGGTACCGGCGCGCGGGGCGACCGGGGCCGCGTCCGCGTTCGAAAGGGCGCCCGCCCTGTCGAACGCGGCGTGCACCTGGCGTACGACGTCGTCGTGGTCCACGTTGCCCGCGGCGGCGACGACCAGGTGCGTGGGGTCGTAGTGCTTCCGGTAGAAGCGGGCGATCTGGTCGCGGCCCAGGGCGTTGACGGTGTCGACGGTGCCCAGGACCGGGCGGCCGAGCGGGGTGTCGCCGAGCATGGTGTGGGCGAACAGGTCGTGCACACAGTCGCCCGGGTCGTCCTCGGTCATCGCGATCTCTTCCAGGACGACACCGCGCTCCGCGTCCACGTCCGCCGCGTTGATCACCGAGCCGGTCAGCATGTCGCAGACGACGTCGATGGCCAGCGGCAGATCGGTGTCGAGCACCCGCGCGTAGTAGCAGGTGTACTCCTTGGCGGTGAAGGCGTTCATCTCGCCGCCGACCGCGTCGATGGCGGCGGAGATGTCCAGCGCGGTGCGCCGCCGGGTGCCCTTGAAGAGCAGATGCTCCAGATAGTGGGTGGCTCCGCCGAGCGTACGGGTCTCGTCGCGCGAGCCGACGTGCGCCCAGATGCCGAAGGTGGCCGAGCGCACGGAGGGGAGGGTCTCGGTGACGACGCGCAGGCCCCCGGGGAGGGTCGTCCTGCGGACCGTGCCGATGCCGTTCTCGCCCTCGAGAAGCGTTTGGGTACGGGCGACGGCCCGCGCCTCCGAGGAGGTGCGGGCCGTCGTGCCGTCGTCGCGGGACGTCACTTGGCGGCTTCGTCCTTCGTCTGGGGCTGGGCCTCGGCGTTGACCTCGTCCGCGTCCCCGCTCTCCTCGTCCTCGAGGACCGGGATGAGGGAGAGCTTGCCGCGCTGGTCGATCTCGGCGATCTCGACCTGGACCTTGGCGCCGACCTTCAGCACGTCCTCGACGTTCTCCACGCGCTTGCCGCCGGCGAGCTTGCGGATCTGCGAGATGTGCAGCAGGCCGTCCTTGCCCGGGAGCAGGGAGACGAACGCACCGAAGGTGGTGGTCTTCACGACCGTGCCCAGGTAGCGCTCGCCGACCTCCGGCATGGTCGGGTTGGCGATGCCGTTGATGGTCGCGCGGGCGGCCTCGGCGGCCGGGCCGTCGGCGGCACCGATGTAGATGGTGCCGTCGTCCTCGATGGTGATGTCGGCGCCGGTGTCCTCCTGGATCTGGTTGATCATCTTGCCCTTGGGGCCGATGACCTCACCGATCTTGTCGACCGGGATCTTCACGGTGATGATCCGCGGCGCGTTGGGGGACATCTCGTCCGGGACGTCGATGGCCTCGTTCATCACATCGAGGATGTGCAGCCGGGCGTCGCGGGCCTGCTTGAGGGCCGCGGCCAGCACGGACGCCGGAATGCCGTCCAGCTTGGTGTCCAGCTGCAGCGCGGTGACGAACTGCTTGGTGCCGGCGACCTTGAAGTCCATGTCGCCGAACGCGTCCTCCGCACCGAGGATGTCGGTGAGGGTGACGTAGTGGGTCTCGCCGTCGATCTCCTGGGAGATCAGGCCCATGGCGATGCCCGCGACCGGGGCCTTCAGCGGCACACCGGCGTTGAGCAGCGACATCGTCGAGGCGCAGACCGACCCCATGGAGGTCGAGCCGTTGGAACTCAGCGCCTCGGAGACCTGGCGGATGGCGTACGGGAACTCCTCGCGCGTCGGCAGCACCGGCAGCAGCGCCCGCTCGGCCAGGGCGCCGTGGCCGATCTCGCGGCGCTTGGGGGAGCCGACGCGGCCGGTCTCACCGGTGGAGTACGGCGGGAAGTTGTAGTTGTGCATGTAGCGCTTGCGGGTCTCGGGCGCGAGCGTGTCCAGCTGCTGCTCCATGCGGAGCATGTTCAGCGTGGTGACGCCCAGGATCTGGGTCTCGCCACGCTCGAACAGCGCCGAGCCGTGGACCCGCGGAATCGCCTCGACCTCGGCGGCGAGCGTACGGATGTCCGTGACGCCGCGGCCGTCGATGCGCTTCTTCTCCTTGATGACGCGCTCGCGCACCACGGTCTTGGTCAGCGCGCGGTACGCCGCGGAGATCTCCTTCTCGCGTCCCTCGAACTGCGGCAGCAGCTTCTCGGCGGCCACGCCCTTGACGCGGTCCAGCTCGGTCTCGCGCTCCTGCTTGCCCGCGATGGTCAGCGCCTGGGCCAGCTCGTCGCGGACGGCGGCGGTGAGCGCCTCCAGGACGTCGTCCTGGTAGTCGAGGAAGATCGGGAACTCGGCGGTCGGCTTGGCGGCCTTGGCGGCGAGGTCGGCCTGCGCCTTGCACAGGACCTTGATGAAGGGCTTCGACGCCTCCAGGCCGGCGGCGACGATCTCCTCGGTGGGAGCCTCGGCGCCGTCCTTGACCAGCTGGATGGTCTTGTCGGTGGCCTCCGCCTCGACCATCATGATCGCGACATCGCCGTCCTCGAGCACCCGGCCGGCGACGACCATGTCGAAGACGGCCTCCTCCAGCTCGGAGTGGGTCGGGAAGGCCACCCACTGGCCCTTGATCAGGGCGACGCGGGTGCCACCGATGGGGCCGGAGAAGGGCAGCCCGGCGAGCTGGGTGGAGCAGGAGGCGGCGTTGATCGCGACCACGTCGTAGAGGTGGTCGGGGTTGAGCGCCATGATCGTCTCGACGACCTGGATCTCGTTGCGCAGGCCCTTCTTGAAGGACGGGCGCAGCGGGCGGTCGATCAGACGGCAGGTGAGGATCGCGTCCTCGGAGGGGCGGCCCTCACGGCGGAAGAACGAGCCGGGGATGCGCCCCGCCGCGTACATCCGCTCCTCGACATCGACCGTGAGCGGGAAGAAGTCGAGCTGGTCCTTGGGGTTCTTGGAAACGGTGGTGGCCGACAGCACCATGGTGTCGTCGTCCAGGTAGGCCACGGCCGAACCGGCGGCCTGACGGGCCAGGCGGCCCGTCTCAAAACGGATGGTGCGGGTGCCGAAGGTGCCGTTGTCGATGACCGCTTCGGCGTAGTGGGTCTCGTTCTCCACCAGGAAAATCTCCTCTTCTGCGTCCCTCGTCCGTGTGACGGGGGACGGTGGTGGAGCAGCGCCCCGGGCCTTACTGGCCGGCAGCCGGGCCGGTCTTCGATCGAAGCCACCGGAATTGCCAGTTCCGGGAGCCACTACCGAGGACCGGCTCCTGTGGCGCCGGTGCGGCGGGAATGAGGCGCTCCTCCTCGTTCGTTATGACGTTGTTGGGACCAGACTACAAAGCTTCGGCCGTCATCACGACGGCTGTACTGTCCGGCCCCTACGGTACGTAGCGATGACGCTACGCACCGGCGCGAAGACCGTACGGGTCACCATTGGCTCACCTTTGGCCGAAACCGTACGGCGCCGCGTATGGCAAAGGGAGCGGCCCCCGTCGCGGGAACCGCTCCCTCCCTTGGCGTCTTACTTGGCGCCCGCCGCACCGCGGCGGATACCCAGGCGCTCGACCAGCGCACGGAAGCGCGTGATGTCCTTCTTCGCCAGGTACTGCAGCAGGCGGCGGCGCTGGCCGACCAGGAGCAGCAGACCCCGGCGGGAGTGGTGGTCGTGCTTGTGGGTCTTGAGGTGCTCGGTGAGGTCGGAGATGCGGCGCGTGAGCAGCGCGACCTGGACCTCGGGGGAGCCGGTGTCGCCCTCCTTGGTGGCGAACTCGGTCATGATCTGCTTCTTGGTAACGGCGTCGAGCGACACTCGGTACTCCTTGCTTTCGTCATCAGCCGCCGAGTGCCCCTGGTCGATGTCTCAGGGGATCTTCCGTGACTCGGGAGGCGGGGTCCGCTGGGCGCTGTCTCCCGAGACTCGAAGCCTCCGGGGACGCGTACGCAAACGACCAGGACACAGGGTACCAGCGTCTTGGTGGGGGGCGTGCGGGGGTGGGCCGGCGGGGAGTGTCCGGGGCTAGAAGACGGGCATGGCGGTGAGCGTGCCGTTGTGCAGCATGAAGACGCGGTTGCCGGCCGCGGCCAGCGCCCAGCGGCCCTCGGTGCCCTGAGTGTAGGGCCAGGCGAGGCTTCCGCCGCGGATGTCCACCGCCGCGACACCTCGTGAGCCGGCCTCCCCGGCGCCCGCCCAGACGCTGTTCCGCGCGATCACCGGGGTTTCCCGCGAGCTGTCCTCGGAGGCGAACGTGAGCGTCCAGGCGTCCGTTCCGTCGTCCGTACGGCGGGCCGAGAGATCGGTGGCGTCCACGGCGTAGACGACGTCCTTCGCGACGACGGGTGCGCTCCAGCCGCTCCCGCCGCCACTGGGCTGGGCCCATTTCTTCTCGCCCGTGGACAGCGTGAGCGCGGTAAGGGTGCGGCCGCCCAGGTAGACGGTGCCGTCGGCGACGGCGGGGGCGAGGGCCGTGGTTCCGTACCGTACGGGCCCCCAGACGGTCTTCCCACGGGCGGCGTCGAGCGCCACGACCTGGCCATCTCCACCGCAGATCACCAGATGGCCGTCGGCCGCCGCGGCCGCCGCCGGGCTCTTCTCGGAGGTCTTCACGGGCGAGGGCACCGTCCACAGGGTCGTGTGCGACGTCAGCGCGACGGCGCGCAATTCACCGCCACGGGTGGCGACGTAGACGACCTTGTCGTCCACCGCGAGCAGCGTCGCCGCGTCCGCGGCCGGCGCCTTCCACCGCTCCTCGCCGTTCCGGGCGTCCAACGCGTGCAGCGCGCCCTTGCCGTCGACCGTAAGGACGGTGTCATCGGATACGGCGAGGAGGCGTCCGGTCAGTCCGGCTGCCCGGGAGGTCCAGCGGACCCGTCCGGTGCGGACAGCGTAGGCCCGCAGCCGGCCGCCCTCGGCCGGGGCCACGACGACGTCATGAACGGGAAGCGGGGCGGGGGTCCGCGCATCGGCGACGCCGATGGATCCGAGGCTCACGGGGCCCCACAGGGGCGACGGGGCCGTCCCCTCGTTGTAGTGGGCCAGCGGCTCGGCCTCCCAGGGCCGCCCGCCGGCCTCCGCCGCGTCGCCGCGCAGCAGCCACCACGCGACGCCTCCCCCACCCGCCGCGAGCACGGCGCCGCCCGCGGCGGCCGTGCCGATGAGCCGCCGCCTGGAGGGGCCCGGCCGGTCGCCGGGCAGGGCGGCCATGCGCCGGGCGTCCGCCTCGCGCCGCGCGATGTCCTGCGCGAGCGGTCCGCTCTTCCAGACCCGGTCGCCGCCCCGGGGCGGCGCCAGTGCCCGGCCGATCCAGTCGAGACCGGGCCGGGCCCCGGGGTCCTTGGCCAGACAGGGCTCGACCAGGGGCCGCAGCGCCCCGGGCACCGCGCCCAACTCCGGCTCGCCGTGCACCACCTGGTACTGCACGGCGGCCACATGGCCGCCCTCGTAGACCGGCCGCCCGCCCGCCGCGTAGGCGAGGACCACTCCGAGGGAGAACACATCGCCCGCGGCGCCGGTCCGCTGCCCCAGGACCTGCTCGGGCGGGGCGTAGCCGGGGGTGGCGACGGTCTGCCCGGTGGTGGTCAGCGTCAGCCCGTGCTCGGGCCGGGCGATCCCGAAGTCGATGATCCTCGGGCCGCGGGAGGTCAGCACGATGTTGGACGGTTTGAGGTCCCGGTGGACCAGCCCGGCACCGTGGATGTCGTGGAGCGTACGGACGAGCGCGGCTCCCAACGCCCTTACGGCGGGCTCCTCCAGGGCGCCGTACCGCTCCACGGCCTGGTCGAGCGTGGGTCCGGCGAGGAACTCCGTGGCGATCCACGGCCGCCCGCCCTCGGTCCGCGCCGCGAGCACCCGCGCCACCCCGTCGCCCCGCACGGCCTGGGCCGCGTGCGCCTCGCGCACGAAACGCTGGGCCATATGGGGGTCGTGGGCCACTTCGGGCCGCAGCACCTTGATCGCCGCGATCCGGCCCTCGGAATCCCGCCCCAGGTAGACCTGGCCCATGCCGCCCGCGCCGAGCACGCCGGTGAGGCGGTACGGGCCGAGGCGCAGCGGATCGCCGGTGCCGAGAGGGTTCATGGAGGGAGGCTCCTAGGGGTGCGACGGTGCGATGGGACGAGTCCGGGTCCCGGTCATTCGAGGGGGATGGCGCACACGGTGGAGCCGCCCGCGATGATCAGCCGACCGGCACCCCGATGGACGGTCATGGTGGGGTTGAGCGAGCCCATGGCGGTGCCAGGGCCCTGGAACGTCCAGGCCGCCTTGTGGCCGCTGAGATCGATCGCCGCCGCCCATTGGTCGGTGCCGACGTCGGGGAAGGCGTAGAGGTACCTCTTGCCGAGGGCGGGCGGAGGCTGGAAGTTGAGCGCGGGGCCCGTGCCCTTCTTCTGCTCCCACAGCAGCTTTCCGCTCCTGGCGTCCACGGCGACCAGGCCGGTGCCCGTCTCCAGGCTGTAGACCACGCCGTCCCTGAGCAGGGGCGGTCCGTATCGCGCGGAGTCCGGCTCGTCCTTGTCGCCGGCCTTACGGCCCTCGCCGAACCGCCAGGCGACCTCGCCGTCGGAGAGCCGCACGGCGAAGAGGTCTTTCCCTCCGGTGTACAGGAACCCGCCCGAGAAGGTGTGGCGCTGCGTTCCCGGAAGGATGCGGTAGCTCTCCTTGGCCAGCATCTTCGACCAGCGGCGCCTGCCGTCGGCGGCGCCGACCACGGTGACCCGCTCACGGAAGGAGAGCACGAGCGAGGAGCCCGCTGGGGTCGCGAGGGGGTCCTGGAACTCGGGGGTGTCACTGGCCCGGCGCCACCGCTCCTCCCCCGTGCGCGCGTCGATGGCCACACGCACAAGGCCCTTACGGCCCGTCCCTTCCAGGAAGAGCGCGTCCGAGGTGGCGGCGAGCAGCCGTACGTCGTCGACCTCCAGGTCCTTGACCGTGGCGAGCGGCGTCCGGAAGTTGCCCGTCCCAGGATCCACCGGGGCGATCCGTACATGATCGGCGTTGGAGTCGCAGGCGAGCAGCCGCCGGCCGTCGGAGACGGCGTGCTGTGCCTTCGTCACCAGGTCGTTGGCGCCGCGTCTGGCTCCGGTTTCGGGGTCGATCCAGTACAGCCCGGTGTCGGCGATGATCGCGGTGTGGTCCCCGGCGAGGAGGACCGCGCATTCGGCCATGGATGTGGTGGAGGGCGGGGTGAACTTCCAGGACATGCGCGGCGGGGTGCCGGGCGGACGGGTGGGGGACGCGGGCGCGGGGGCCGCGGTACCGCTCGCACCGTCGTCGGGGCGGAGCCAGGCCCAAGTGGCGGCAGCCGCGACGGCCGCGACGGCTCCGCCACCTCCGATCGTGACGGCCTTACGGCGGGAGATCCCGGACAGCCCGCGCGGCCGGTCCGCACCGCCCGTGGTCTCCTCGTCCACGGGCGCGGGGGTCCTGGACGGCTGGATCTCCCATACGGCCGTCCCCAGCCGGGCTATCTCCGCCAGGACGGGGTCCGGCAGATGATCGGCGAAGTGGCCTCCCCCGACGTGCAGCAGTGGCCCGAGCTCGGCCGTGCCGGGCCGCCGCCGGGGGTCCTTGGCGAAGCACGGCTCCAGTACGGTGCGCAATCCCCGCGGCAGCCCGGACAGGTCGGGGTCGGTGTACCGCACCCGGTAGAGCAGATCGGCGGGCTGTCCGCCGCCGAAGGGCGGGCGGCCGGTGGCCACGAAGACGAGCACCCCGGCGAGGGCGAACACATCGCCCGCGGCGGTGTGTTCACCACCGGAGACCTGTTCGGGCGACATATAGGCGGGCGTTCCGGCCGCCGCGCCCGTACGGGTGAGCCGGTCGTCGCCCACCGCGCGCGCGATGCCGAAGTCGATGACCTTGGGGCCGAGTGCGGTCAGCAGGATGTTGGAGGGCTTGAGGTCGCGGTGGACCACATCGGACCGGTGCAGTTGCGCGAGCGCGTCGCACAGGGCGGCTCCCAGCGCCCGTACGGCTCGTTCGGGCAGGGCGCCACAGAGCGCGACCGCGTCGTCCAGTGGCGGGCCGAGGACGTATTCGGTGGCGAGCCAGGGGGTCGGGGCATGCGTGTCCGCGTCGATGACCTGCGCTCCGTGCCGTCCACCGATGACCCGCGCGGCGTCGGTCTCCAGCCGGAAGCGGGTGCGGAACTCCGCCTCCGCCGCGAACCGCGCGTGCATGGTCTTCAGCGCGACCGTACGGCCACCGGATGAGCGTCCCAGGTACACCGTGCCCATGCCGCCACTGCCGAGCCGGGCTACAAGGGCGTACGGACCGAGGCGCTGGGGGTCGTCATGGGTGAGGGGATGGGCCATCGGTATCAGTCCACCGGCAGTGCGTAGAAGGCCTGGTCGTTCCTGACGAGGGCCACACCGGGCGCGGTGAGAACGGAACCGCTGAGGGCCCCGGCCGACGCTCCCTCGGCCGCGGGGGCGAAGCGCCAGCGAAGTGAGCCGTCCGCCGCGTCCAGCGCCTCCACCTCCGAGGCGTTGACCTGGAACACGGTCCGGCCGGAGTGGCTCAGCGCCGTTTCGCTCTCCGACATGGGGGAGGCCGCGTCGACGGCCGCCCGGCGGCGCCAGAGAAGCCTGCCGTGGGTCACGTCGATGGCGTAGGTGACGGCGTCGCCGTCGGTCACGTAGAGCGCCCGGCCATGCAGCGCACCATCGGTGTACACGAAGTCCTCGCAGCCGAAGCGCCATCGCCTGCTGCCCGTCGATATCTCGTGGGCGGAAATGACGTCCGAGGTGAAGGTGATCAGAAGGTCCCCCGAGACGATCTCCGTCGGATCGTCCGCGACGGTGTGGACGCCTTTGTAGGTCCGCGTCCACAGCTTGGCACCGTCACGCCGGCCGAGGGCCAGATACGTCCATGGGTTATCGGCCGCGGACTCGCTGCGGTTCGACAGCAGGAGGGAGTCCTCGCGGAGCACCGCCGAGTGTTCCTCGGAGCCACCGAATCCGCCGGGGACCGAGGTGCGCCACCGCTCCTTGCGGGTCTTGAGGTCATAGGCGACGACGGTGGCGGTCTTCTCCTCGTCCTGGGCCAGGAACCAGAGGGTCCTGCCGTCGGCCGCCAGCGGATAGCGGAAGCGCCGGCGCTTCTCGCCGTCGTAGGCCCGCTCCACCCACTTGACCTGCCCGGTGCGCGCCGACAGGGCGATGAGTTCCCTGATTCCCGGCTTCAGCACAAGGTCACCGCCGAGCGAGCTGAGGTCGCCGACGCCCCACACGTTGTCACGGGTCCACATCTTCTTCCCGTCGCGGACCCTCACCGCCGTCACCTCGCCCGCACCCGGCAGAAGCAGGTGGCTGTTTTCCCAGAGCAGTGGCGGGCCGTCGATCTCGGTCTCGATGCGGCGACGCCACAGCGGAGCGGGGGCGACCCCGCGCAGGGCGAGGGGTCCGGGCGGGGCGGGCGGATCGTCCGTCACGGCCCGCCACAGGGCCGTTCCGCCGATCCCCAGGGCCAGTCCGGCGGCGCCGGTGAGGGCGGTGACGGCCACGGAGCGCCGGGACGGCCGTCGACCCGCGGCAGGCGGGCGGCCTGCGGCCTCCGTGAGGTCGGGTGGCGGGATGTCGGTGGGGTGGTGTGCGGCCTGCTCGGCGAGGGCCGCCTCGACGGCGTCGGGCACGCGGGCCAGGGTGGCGGGCGCCGGAGTCGAGCGGAACTCCCGGGCGAGCGTGTCGGGTTGGGGGCGATGTGCCGGGTCCGGGGAGAGGCAGGCGGCGATGGGCTCGCGCAGCCCCGGCGGCAGGGCGGCGGGCCCGGTGGCCTTACGGCCGGTGGCGGCGTACGCCAGCACGGCACCCAGTGCGTAGACGTCACCGTAAGGGCGCGGCGGTTCACCGGCCCGCTGCTCGGGCGGCAGCGTGGCCGGGCTGCCGTGGGCCGTGGCCGGGCTGCCGTGGGCCGTGGCCGGGTGGCTGGGGTGCGAGGTCGCCGGGCGGGCTCCATGGGGTGCGGCGGGGCGGATGCCGGTGGCGGCCCGGACGAGCCCGTAGCCGGCCAGCCGGGGGCCGTCCCGCGTCAGGAGCACCGCCTGTGGCGATATCCCGGCGTGGACGAGGCCGTTGGCGTGCGCGACCGCGAGGGTTTCCGCGAGAGCCGCGCCCAGCGCGCGCACGGTGTCCTCGGGGAGCGGCCCGCCGTGCGCGGCCAGCGCCGCGGGCAGCGTCAGGGCGGGGAAGCAGTCGTGGGCGACCCAGGGAAGCTCCGCGTCGGGCGGGGCGACGTCGACGACCGGAGCCACCCAAGGACCCCGCAGCCGACGGGAGTTCTCGGCCTCGGCCCGGAACCGCACCCGGTATCCGGCGTCGTCGGCCGACGCCGCGGGCGGCAGCGTCAGGATGACGGTACGGCCCGTTCGCGCGTCGCGGGCGAGGCAGCGGCGCGCGTCATCGGCGTGCCCGGGCACATCCAGGGTGGCGAGGATCTGATACGGGCCGATCCGCTGTCCCCCGTCGTGGTCGGTGCGCTGTGGAGTGTCGTGATCGGCCCGTCCCGTCCGACGGTCCAGAATCGGCGGTTCCATGCGTCCTTCCTAATCGAGCGGCAGCGCGTAGACGCTTCCGCTCCCGGCGACGACGACCCTGCTGTCCGTCAACGCGACCTTACGGCGGGACGATTGGGAGCGCGGGCCCGGATCGGCACCGGCGTCGGTGAAGCGCCACAGCAAGGAGCCGTCCTCGGCGTCGAACGCGTCCACCTCGGCGTCACCGGCCATCAGCACCCTGCGCCCGGCCGGGCTGACCAGGGTGTCGGGCGTGCGCGGCGCCGCGAGCGCCTTCATCACAAAGCCGTAGACGCGCTGCCACCTGATCTCGCCGGTGGCCGCCTCAATGGCGTGGAGGGCGAAACCACCGTCGGCGACATACGCGGTCTTCCCATGGACGAGCGGCAGCCCGAAGTCGGCGGGACGGCCCTTGGGCCCCTTCCCCTTGGAACCGACGGACCACAGGGCGGCCTTGTCCTGGGCCGCGTCGAAGCCCCGCAGGGTGGTTCCGAGGGCCGCGATGAGCGTGTGACGGGCGTCGGTGGTGACGAGCCCCTTCGTGGTCATGCCCGGATAGGCCCGCTGCCACAGCTCCTTGCCGCGGTCGCGGCTGAGCGCGACGGCCTTCTTGGTGCCCGCCCTCTCCCGGTCACCGCCGGCCATCACCACCAGCGCGTCCTTCAGCAGATGTCCCTCGTTCAAACCCGACGCGAGGGGTTCGCGCCACAACTCCGCGCGCTCATGGATGTCATAGGCGACCACCACGCGGTCTCCGTTCGCGCGCTCGCCCCTTACGGTCGCCGTGAACCAGACCGTGCTCCCGTCCACCGCGAGCAGCCCCGTGAAGGAGCTCCGCGCACCCTGCCGGAAGTCGCTCGAGCGCCAGCGGACCCGACCGGTCCGCGGCTCCAGCGCCACCAGCCCGTCCCCCGGGACGACCAGCGCGTCCCCATCGGCCACCCAGGGCTGGCCCGCCGGGCGCAGTCCGTCCCGCGTCCACAGCCGCTTGCCCGTACGGAGATCGATCCCGACGACCGCCCGCTTCCCCGTGAGGACGGCGACCGCGTCGCGCCAGATGAGCGGGGCGTACGCCGACGCCACCCCTTTGACGTCGTAGCGCCACAGGGGGGTGGGCGGCGCGCCCGGAAGCCGACGCCTGGGGCGGTGGGCGGCGAGGCGCTGGGCCGGCGTGAGCGGTACGGGCGCGTCCGGGGCCGTCGCCAGCCAGGTGGCACCGCCGCCGACGGCGACTCCGGCCGTACCGCCGGCGACGCCCAGCAGGAGGCGGCGCCGGGAAGGACTGAGGGACGGGGCGAAGGTCTTCCCGAACGAGGCACCCTCGGTCCTGGCGGCGGTCCCGGCCCCATGCACCGGCCCGGTCCCGGTCCCGGACCCGGTCCCGGGGACTACCGAAGGCGCGGCGCCGCTCTCCGGCCACGCCCGGTGCACGGCGGTGCCCGACGGCCCCACTGGCACGTCCGCCGCCGGGGACGGCGCCTCAGCCGACTCGATCTCCGCCGCCAGCACCGCCGAGGACAGCTCGGACAGCGCGGCGATCACCCGCCCCGGCAGCCATCCCGGCCCCAGCGCGCCCACGGCCCGGCTGATGTCACCGGAGCCGTCCAGGGCGGTAGCTCCCGGGCCCGCTCCCCACCCCACGCCATCGTTCGGACCCGCGGATCCCGCGTCGACAACCGTCGACGGGGCACCCGTGGGCGCCCTTACCGCGCTTGGGGGAAGGGGGATACTTACGCCGCGCATCAACTCGTCCAGCAGCGCCCGCGCCGTCGGCCGGTCGGCCGGATCCTGGGCCAGACACCGGAACACGGCGCCCCGCAACTCCTCCGGCAGATCCTCGGCGTCCGGCCGCCGTCGCCCGGTCGCCACGTAGGCCAGCACCGAGCCCAGCGCGAAGACGTCACCCAGAGGTCGCGGCCTCCCGCCCGCGGCCTGTTCCGGCGGCAGGGCGTCGTCCTCCAGCCCCGGGAGCCCCATCCGCGCCTCACCGTCCGGAGCCGCGGCGCGCACCGCGCCGTAGCCCACCAACCGCGGCCCGTCCCCCGCCAGGAAGACCGTGCCCGCTGCGACACCCGCGTGAGCGAAGCCCGCGGTGTGCACCTCCGCGAGCGTCTCGGCCAGCGCCGCTCCCAACGCCCTTACGGTGCGCACGGGAAGCGGCTCCCCGTTCGCCTCCAGCACGGCGGGCAGCGACAGCATCGGCAGGAACGGCGTGGCGCTCCAGGGCCGCCCGGCGCCCCCGCCTGAGACCTCGACAACGGGAGCGAGCCACAACGGAGGCCGCCCGCCGCCCAGAAGCCGCGCGTTCTCCGCCTCCACGCGGAAGCGCTCCCGGTACGCGATGTCGTCCACCAGCTCTTGCGACGGTGCGGTGACGACGACCGTACGGTCCCCCGCCGCACTGCGCGCGATGAAGTGGCTTTCCACAGCGGGAACTTCACCCGCGCCCGGCCCCAGCCGCGCGATGACGTGATACGGGCCGAGCCGCCGCGGATCGCCCTGACTCAGCGGCTCCACAAACGCCCCCTGTGGCCGCGGGGACGATCCAGGCGGCCAGGACGGCGTACCGACACAGTCATGGCTCCGGTTCTCTGCGTGCTGTAGTCCGTACTCATGCGGAAGGCCCCCCGCCTACGATCCATCCCGTCGCTCCGCCCGCGTTACCCGCGCGGCGCCACCCTACCGGGGCCCTTGTCACCATGTTCGATTGCCGCGTCACGCGCTGTGGACAACACTGTGAGACGTGGCGGGAGTCGGGCACAGTGGCCCGCCCTCGCCTTCCGCCCAAAGGCCGGGCGGGATGTGATCCGCGGTATCCGAAGGGGTTCTCCACCAGTGGCCGACGCCAAAGAGAAGGAAGAGCTGTACGCCCTCGACATTTCCGGTGTCGAGTGGCTCAGCGCACCTGGCAGCACCTCCGAAGACCGGGTGGAGATCGCCTATCTGCCGAACGGGGCAGTGGCCATGCGGAATTCCGCTGACCCCGAGACCGTGCTGCGCTACACGGAGGCCGAATGGCGCGCCTTTGTGCTGGGCGCACGGGACGGCGAATTCGACTTGAGCTGAGGAGCACAAGGGGCCGATGAGTGAACGAGAGGGTGGTCGCCGGTCGGTGACCGCCCTCTCCGGCAGTGGTCGGCGCTCGGCACACCTTCAGGAGCCGAAGGCCATGATGAGCTTCTCGCTGGTGCCCTCAGTCCCCGTGATGCGGTTCGAGGCGATGTAGAAAATGCCGTTCCGGTAGTCGTGTGTGGCGGAGTAGAAAGCGTTCTCCGCCTCGCGGGTGGCGTGGGGCAACCTCAGCACGGTTTTCGGCTTGCCGCCGTCCGGGCCGATGCTGACGACCAGGCCGGCCTTGTCGTATGAGGGCTCCTCATAGGCGATCAGATTCTTGCCGTCCATGCTCAACGGAAGCAGCATCCGACCGGCCACCTTGGCCGCCCACTTCCTCTTCCCGCTGTCCAGGTCGAAGGCGTGGATCTGACTCGTCGAGCCCCCGGCGCTGTCCTGGGTCATCTCGGTCGGCAGATAGAAAGTGTCCATGGAGGCGGCGACGCCCTGACAGCTGCCCAAATTGGTGCCGAAGAGGTCCGTTCCGCACAGCGGCTGGTAGGACTGCTTCCCCACGGCCAAGGTCGACCGCTCCTTACCACTGTCCGATATGGCCAGAATGTCGCCGGCCTTGCGGTCCTGGTCGCTCAGAGCGATCACAACGGGGCTGGTGGAGAAGATCTTGTCGACCTTGTAGCCCTTACGGACGACATAGGTCCATGTGATCGTGCCGTTCGGCGCCACCTTTTGCAGCTTGGCGGTGCCATTGGTGCAGGAGTAGGCGCGCAGCAGCGCTTTCCCTCCCGCGTAACCGTCGACGGAGCAACCCGGGCTCGGCTTTTCGAGGGCGACCTCCTTACCGTCGCGGACTTTGATGACGGCCGAACCGCCGAACCAGGACATGCCGACGAGATCGCCGCTCTGGGCCATGCCCATGTTGGTGTGGCCGCCACCGAAGGAGCCCGCCTCGGGAGCGTCGTGGTCCCAGACCTTGACCCCCTTGTCCAGGTCGATCAGGGCGAGTTGGCTGCACGAGTCCTTTCCGTGCCCCTCGTAGGCGACCACGACCTCGCCGTCGGTCGTGGAGTTGGGCGCGGCGCAGACGGCCTTGGGCAGGGAAAGTGTCCACTTCCTCGTGCCGTCGTCCTTGTACGCGACGATCTTGTCTTCGACCGCCTTGACCACATATCCCTTCATCACCCAGAAGCCGGGCACATCGAGGCCCTTCTTGGAGACCTCGGGCGCGGGTGTTTGGTAGAGGACCTTCGCCTCGCCGGCCCGGCGCACATCGTTGGGATCGCTCTCGCTTTCGCCACGGTCACGACCGCCGGTGCTCTCACCATTTCCGGTCGGCTCGGGGGTGGGGCCCTGCCGGTCCTGACCAGCGGGGGTGGTCGTCGAGGTAGCGGTGGGCTTCTTGTCGTCATCACCACCGCTCACCGCCGCGTACACCCCGCCGCCCGCCGCGAGCAGCACCGCCACGGCCGCGCCGATGACGACGGCCTTGCGTCTCGTGTTCCGGCCGCCGCCTCCGCCCCCGGAGGAATGCGTGCCGTAGGGCTGACCGGGCGGTGGGGCGTACATACCGCCGTACCCGGGCCCTCCCTGGGCGGAGGTGTACGGGTTCTGTGCGTACGGGTTGGCGGGGTCGGCCCGGGGAGGGCCCGGGACTCCGGGCACTGCGGGAGGGCTCGACGGCAACGCGCCCGTATCCCATATCTGGGGCGGAGTATGACCCGTCGGGGGACCCACCGGAGGCGCCGGAGGGACGGCCGGCGGCGCGGGCGGACGAGGCGGGACCGGATGCCGCGGTGATGTGCCGGAGCCGTCCTTGGACGGCTCGCCGCCCTGACGGGGATCCTGCGGCGCGCCGAAACCGCCGGACGGTGGCTGGTCGGGGGGCTGGGGCGGCTGCGACATCAGCGCTTACCTCTTCGGCGAGTCCACTGGACGATCCCGCTCTGCGATGACATTTCGGGAGCGGGAAATCTTTGTATCACCGGACACTCAGTTCTCGGCCCCCAGTTTCATGGATGGACGGCGCGGGAGCCACCGTGCACGGCGCACGATCGTCTCCTTCCTCTCGAAGCCGTGGAGATTTCCTGTTCATACGCACGACACGCCGGGGTGCCACCACATGGTGACACCCCGTGTCGATAGGCTCACCGGGTTCGGGGGAACCGCGTCGCCGGAGTGCAGGTGCGACGCCATCACGGATCTCGCTCCTTGCACGGGAGACCACAGAAGGGGGACTGACCACCCGGTGAGCCAGATTCTCGTCAAGCGTCCGCCCCGGGCGCTGCCGCCGACCGTGCCCACGGACGAAGTCGAGCTCAGCTCTCCCCCCGAACTGCCGCGCGGCGAGCAGCAAGGACTGCTGACGCAGTTGATGCCCCTGCTCGGCATGGGCGGATCGATGGTCTACTTCTTCAACTCGGGCGCGGGTCCGTTCATGCGTGTCATGGGCTGGCTGATGCTGGCATCAGCCCTCGCGACCGTCGCCGCCCAGATCGTGCGTTTCCGGCGCGGGACGGAGGGCCGGGCGGCGGGCGTACGCCGCGACTATCTGAGGTACCTCGCGCAGATGCGCCGCGGCGTCCGCCGTACGGCCCGCGCACAACTCGAGGTGCTGCTCTATCTGCACCCCGCGCCCGACCAGCTCTGGGCGGTGGCCGCCGAGGGCAGCCGGGTGTGGGAACGCAGGGTCGGCGACGAGGACTTCGGGCAGGCCCGTATCGGGGTCGGTCCCCAGCAGTTGTCGACACCTCTGGTGGCCCCGACCACGGCGCTGATCGAGGAGCTGGAGCCGCTCACAGCGGGCGCGATGCAGCGGTTCCTGATGCTGTACGGCGCGGTGGACGGCCTACCGGTCGCGGTGTCGTTGCGCCGCTTCTACCACTTCACGGTGTCCGGGGACCCGGCCACGGCCCAGGGCACCGCACGCGCGCTGGTGTGCCAGCTGGTCACCCTTCACTCGCCGGAGGACCTGGCGGTGGCGGTCCTGGCCGACGGGCGGGAAGCGGTCGCACGCTGGGAATGGACCAAGTGGCTGCCGCACTCCCAGATCCCCGGGACGCTGGACGGGGCGGGTACCCGGCGGCTGTTCTGCCGGGACGCGCTCGAACTGGAGGAGCTCCTGGCGGCGCACGGTGGGGACGGCCAGGGCAGCCCGCTCTCCGAGCGCCCCCGATTCGCCCCGAACGGATCGCCCATCCTGGACGCGCCTCACCTCCTCATCGTGCTGGACGGTGGCACCGTCCCGCCGGACTCCCTGCTGGCGAGCGCGGATGGCATCCAGGGCGTCACCGTCGCCGAAGTGGTGTCGGGAGAACTGGACGAGCCACGCGGCAGCCTGTCGCTCGACGTACGCCCCGGAAAGCTGTTCCTGGAGTCCGCCGCCGGACTGGTCTACGAAGGCGAGCCGGACGTGCTCCCCCTGGAGGCGGCCGAAGCCCTGGCTCGCCAGCTCGCGCCACTGCGCGTCGGCGCCGGAGGCAACGACGAGCCGCTCCTGGACGAGCTTGACTTCACCGATCTGCTGGACCTCGGCGACGCGTCCTCCGTGGACGTGGCCCGGACCTGGCGGCCCCGGACGATGAGCGAACGCCTGCGGGTCCCCATCGGGGTCGGCGATGACGGTGAACCGGTGATGCTGGACCTGAAGGAAGCGGCGCAGGGCGGTATGGGCCCGCACGGTCTGTGCGTGGGCGCGACCGGCTCCGGGAAGTCCGAGCTGCTGCGCACACTGGTCCTGGCGCTCGCCGTCACCCACTCCTCCGCACATCTCAACTTCGTCCTGGCGGACTTCAAGGGCGGTGCGACATTCACCGGCATGACCGACCTGCCGCACGTCTCGTCGGTCATCACCAACCTCGCGGACGACCTGACGCTCGTGGACCGTATGGAGGCCTCGATCCGAGGCGAACTGCAGCGCCGCCAGGAGCTGCTGCGTGCCTCCGGCAACTACGCCAATGTCCACGACTACGAACGGGCGCGGGTCGCGGGTGCGCCGCTGGAACCTGTCCCATCGCTCGTCCTGATCATCGATGAGTTCAGTGAACTACTCAGCGCCAAACCGGACTTCATCGAGATGTTCATTCAGATCGGCCGCATCGGCCGGTCACTCGGCGTCCATCTGCTGCTGGCCACCCAGCGGCTGGAGGAGGGACGGCTGCGCGGTCTGGACACCTACCTGTCGTACCGACTCGGCCTGCGTACCTTCTCCGCCACCGAGTCCCGGGCCGTGCTGGGCGTGCCGGACGCCCACCATTTGCCGTCGCTGCCCGGTTCCGGCTATCTGAAGTTCGGTACGGACGAGATGGTGCGCTTCAAGGCCGCCTATGTCTCCGGCCCCTACCGCACCGAGGAGACGCTGGCGGACGACGGAGCGGGCGGCTCACGGCGAATGGACCGCCGGCCGACGCTGTTCACGGCCGCCCCGGTGCCGATCTCCTATGCCGCGCCCGCACCGGCCGCCACCACGGCTCACCCGAGCGACGCGCTGTCGGACACGGTCCTGGACGTCATCGTCCGGCGTCTCGAGGATCAAGGGCCGGCTGCGCACGAGGTATGGCCCCCGCCCCTGGACACCTCCCCCGCACTCGACGAACTGCTGCCCTCGCTGGCCGTCTCGCCGGCGCGTGGTCTGCATCCACCGGACTATGCGGGGTCGGGCGGGCTGGTGGTCCCGGTCGGACTGGTCGACAAGCCCTTCGAGCAGCGGCGCGAGATCCTTTACCGCGACTTCTCGGACGCCGCGGGCCATCTGCTGGTGGTGGGCGGCCCGCAGTCCGGTAAATCCACCCTGCTGCGTACGCTCATCGCGTCCTTCGCTCTGACCCACACCCCGCACGAGGTTCAGTTCTACTGCCTGGACTTCGGCGGCGGAGGCCTGAGCGGGATCTCGGAGCTGCCGCACGTCGGCGGAGTGGCGTCACGTCTCGATCCGGACCGGGTGCGCCGTACCGTGTCCGAGGCCACCGGAGTGCTGAGCCACCGCGAAGAGTTCTTCCGCACGCACGGCATCGACTCCATCGCCGGCTACCGCAAGCGGCGGGCGGCTGGTGAGCTCCCCGACGAGGTCTGGGGGGACGTCTTCTTGGTCATTGACGGCTGGGGCACCTTCAAGCAGGAGTACGAGCAGTTCGAGGGCATCGTCATGGACCTCGCGACACGGGGGCTGGGTTACGGCGTCCATGTGGTCTTGTCGGCCACCCGGTACATGGAGGTGCGGGCCGCGCTGAAAGACCAGTTCATGAACCGTCTGGAGCTGCGTCTCGGCGATCCGTTGGACTCCGACTTCGATCGTAAGGTGGCGGCCAACGTCCCGATCGGCGCGCCGGGTCGCGGCCAGATCCCCGAGCGGCTGCACTTCTTGGCCGCGCAACCGCGGATCGGCGGCGCCCTGCGGCCGGAGGCGGACGAACGGACGGCGGACCGGTCATTGACAGAGCCGACGACGACCGGCACGACAGCGTCGTCGGCGTCGGTACCGACGCCAGCAGGCCCGGCATCGACCGGACCGACGCCGACCGGACCGACACCGACCAGCCCCGCCGAATCGACAGCGGCCCTGGTTCGCGCCGTCAACGCCCACTGGACCGGCCCCCGCGCCCCCGAGGTCCGCGTCCTCCCCCGCGAACTCCCCTCCGACCGCCTCCCCAAGAGCTTTGAGAACCCGCACCTCGGTCTGCCGATCGGTATCGACGAAGACCATATGGAGCCGGTCTTCATCGATTTCGATTCCGATCCGTTCTTCGTGGTCTTCGGCGAGAGCGAATCGGGCAAAACCTCTCTGCTACGCCTGCTTGCCCAGCAGATCAGCCAGCGCTACACCCCCGACGAGGCGCGGATCATCGTCGGCGACTACCGCCGTACGCTTCTGGAAGCCGTACCGGACTCCCACCTCCTGGAGTACGCCCCTGCCGCCCCAGCGCTCGAAATGCACATGGACGCCCTGAGCACCCTCATGGAACACCGAGCCCCCGGCCCGGAGGTCACCCCGCGGCAACTTCGCGAGCGCAGTTGGTGGAGCGGTCCGCAGTTCTTCGTCATCATCGATGACTACGAGTTGGTCGCAACGAGCGCCGGCAGCCCTCTCGACTTCCTGACGAGAGGGCTGCCCTACGCCCGCGACGTCGGTGTCCGCCTGATCATCGCTCGCAACACGGCCGGCGCCTCACGCTCCTCGTACGAGCCCTTCATGCAGCGCATCAAGGAACTCGGCGCCCAGGGCATCATCCTCTCGGGCGACCCAGCCGAAGGCGACCTCCTCGGCAACACCCGTCCCCGCCGCCTTCCCCAGGGGCGCGGCACCCTGATCACCCGCAAGGGTGGTACCCGGCTGGTTCAGCTGGGCTGGCTGCCTGGGTGAACGGTGCCTCGGAAGCCAGATCGAGGGTTCCTTATGGCCGGGACAACTTCCTGATTAACATAGTCAGATGGCCATGGAGCAGTTCCTGGAGCAGGCTAGCAAGCTGACCGGCGGCGATTCGTCGTCGGCTACCTGGTGCCAACTGGCAGCGCCCATCCCAACCCCGCCTCGCGAGGCACATCAAGCGTCTGGCAAGAGACGGCTGACGCAGCGCAGCAAACCGTTGCCTTATGCCGTTACGGGATGCGCGACGATCTTGTTCTCTCCTCTGCTACTACTCGCGGCTCTTGACGGAATGACGCCACAGCAGATCAAAGAGCGCAAACGCAAGAAGAAAACCGTCCGCGCACGCAAGGCCGAATTCCCTCAAATGGGTTTGGATCGCGCCTTCGACGGCAACTGGAACGCTGCAGCAGGCCAATTTCTCCTCACGTGGTACTCTCAGGCGCCCGACTCTGAACGCCTTATTGTTCCAATGAACGATAAGATCACGCTGCTGGCGGCTCCCTCCCGGTGGTGGTATCGGGGGCGCCCCAAACGTCTACGTATTGTCGCTGAATTCCCGACCGACCTGGCTCGTTGCAGAATCCCAGAGTTCGCGGATGATGACATCCGTCGCTTCTGGCTCCAGTTTTCCGACGGGTCATGGATCAGCCTAAAGGCTGAGCGAGGGGAACAGACCCAACGCTTCTTCACCGCTTGCCGCGCACAGCTCAGTCAATGACGGCCACTCAACACGCGAGAAAAGACGACGATCCAAAGTTTTAAGCCGAAAATTTCAGCATTTCAGCGATGCGGTCAGCGAGCGTCTGCTGCCCCACACGCCGGGCGGTAACGCCCGTCGGAGCGTGAGGCGCGTCTACATTCACCATCCACAATTCCTCAGCCGTGGCGTATGTCATGAGTAGCGACCCCGGCACTCTGGCCACCAGTATCAATTGACCGACCACCAGCGCATTCTCGATGACGTTCTTCAGCGGCTGGCCAACGACTTCCACTTCAAGGGCCCGAGGGTCGAGTTCCATAGGGGGGCCGTCAACGTCGGCAACTCCATTCGGATCGACTAGGCGCCGAGCCATTTCGGCCGCTTCTGACGCCGACACCACGAGAGTGAATGTATGCATACCGCCACCGGTGACCTCCTCGACCAGCAATAGATCAGCGCCGTGAACATAAACGTAAGCGTAGGCGGCCCCAGAGGACGTGGTTTGCTCCAGTGTCAGGATCCGCTCGGCTGTCTTGCGCAAGGTCAACGCAAGATCCAGGTCGGGAGAAGTCCGCATATCTATCTCTACTTGAGCAGATTCATTCAGCCCCTTTAGAGCCGTATCGAGTTCGGCGGTGTTAGTGATCTCGATTAGGTCCCGGGACACCAGCGACCGCAATGCCGTCGCGAGCACCCACTCCCGTTCCTGTGCAGACATACCCTCTAGGTGAGGACTTGCAGCAATTGAGCGATCGCCCTCGGCTGCGGACGTCAACACGGCAAGCTCTTCGTCCGTGAGCCGCAACAACAGGCGCGAACCGCCCTCGGCTAGCGCTTGACCGAGAGACTGGCGCACTTCCTCCAGCGTCACGTCGGGTCCATCCTGCTGCTGCACTATTCGGCCTTCCCTTTCCTCACCAGAACTTCAATTTCTTAACTGAGTCAACCGTGCCGTCTACGACGTGCTCCGCCGTCTTTAGCGCACCAGAGGGATGGAGTGCGGCATTTACCGTCGTATCCACCGTACTGCTCACTGTGTTCGACACAGCATGTGATGTGGCATTCCAGGCCGACTTCGCTCCCGCTGCGATGTCGTCACCCCATTTGTCGGCGACCCAACTTCCCAAGAAATATGCACCGGTGACGCCCAACACTGTCCAACCAACAACTGGCACAGCAGCGGCGGTAGCCTCTGTCGCCAGGAGAACACTAGCCGCACCAGCGGCCTGACCTCCGCCCATGGCTCGGTCCACCCAGCCTTGAGTACCTCCGTGATCGGGCTTGATCACTTGCTTTAGCCCGGTCACGACACTCAGCGGCAAGACCACTTTATCCAACGCGCCCGTACCCGGGTTATTGAGAGGTATTCTCCCCGAGAAGGGAATTCGGAGCTTCTCGGCTAGCCCCTTCAATCCCGTCATCGTCTTCCATGGGCGAGCCAGCAGTTCGGAAGAGGTTCCAGTAAGCAAAGCATTGACGGCCTCGATCCCCTTTGCGATCCCAAGGACCTTGAGTGGCCGCATGATGTCTTTTTTGATTTCTTCGTACTTCTTGTATTCTTCGCTATCCGTGATTCCCGCCAGGGTGTCGAGCAGAGTCGCCGGATCCGAGGCACCCTCTTTCCCGTGACCTTGATCGTATGTTCCCTGAATTGACGTCTGAGCTCTGTCGTGTGCCGCGTTACGCTGGCGGCGAGCCGCAGCCAAGATCTCTTGGGCCGTCTCCATGTCCGCGGCACCGGGGTCGTGGAACGCACCGGGTGCCTTGGGGGGCGCCGCACACTCGGTATCGCTTGAAGAAGGCTTGCTGTTGTAAGCGTCGACTGCCTTGTTGTAGGCATCTACTTTGGCGTTGTGAGCCTCGCGGGCCCGCTCCGAAGCACGCTTGCCCCGGCCATAGGTGTCGATTGCTTCCTGAGCCTGGCGCTGCGCCCATTCCACGGTGTGAGCGACATCGGTCAGCGCTCCGCTCGCTCGCTCGCAGGCGTGCGCGATCTGAAACCACTTCTTCGGCTCGGCAGAGACTCTCTTGCGGAAGGCATCAGCTGTCTCCCCTTTGATCTCGTGGGAGTTCAGCTTCCGCAGCCCCTCACCGACAGCGACGAGCCCCTTCGCCAGGCCCCTCAACTGCGAAGCGTTCGACCGAAGTTTGGACGCATCGCCATGAATCAGCTCTTTCGGCTCCTCGCTCTGCCCTAGCTCCAGTTCGCCCGTACCCCACCCCAATGCCTTCTCAACCCAGGCATTGGCCAGGCCGGCGTTCCTTGCGCCGGGGTCTACAGCAGTCGACGTAGGGTCGTTCCCCGGCATCAGTTCCCGCCCCCATCAGTGTTCTCCTGGCCTGCGTTTCGGCCAGCCCCCTTGCCGTCGGTAGCGATGTAGTCCAAGATCGACGACTTCACGGTCTTGATGTCATCCCCGGAATCGATTCCCGGGCCACTCTGCGGATAGGGCTGGGTGGTGTAATCCGATGTGCCGGAAGGGCCACCAAAGCTACCGAGAATACCGCTTTCCCCGACCCCGGCTACGCCTCTCGCTGCACCTAGGGCGGCTCTGAGCACCCCTGCCCGGCTCCGGTCCTCTTCCCACAGGACACCTGCCGCCTGACTCAACTGTGAGCCGAGAGAGTTGGCTGTGCTCTCCAGCATGTTGATGCCCAACTGCCAGAGCTCGCAGAAGTCCGCGAAAGTACTGGCAAGTCCATCACCGCTGGCCTCTGCTGCCGACAGGCTCATATTGCCCAGGCTGCCGCGCTGAGCAGAACCTTTGCCGTTCCCAGCCCCCTCCAAACCCTGCAATGCTGATCGCAGACTTCTGGTGATCCGCTCCTCGGCTTCCTTGGTGATTTTCAGCTCGCCCTGATTGACCACCGTCTTCCCCCTTCCCCCGTGCCATAGAAAACGTCAACTGTCCCCTAACGCAGATGCCGTTCATCATGGACAGGAGTGTTAGGAGAAAAAGAACTCACCGCAGCCCGCAGGCGCTCAGGATCAAGTCGCCAAAGTCGAATCGCACGACTTGCGAGGAAAAGATCGTGTTCGATGTGCCGAGCGAGCTTCGATGTCTGCTCCGGCCGCAGCTTGCTATTTGTTCCGGGAAGCGGCTGTGCTCCATGGCGTCGGCGTACGCCAATGAAGTCGGTCCACTCACTTTTCGGCGTGAACAGCCGCGCGTCACCCAGAACGGTTACATCCCGCAGATACCTAGGCCAAATCACTACGGAAATGATGTCTTGCCATGGGACAAACGCAGTGTGCTTTGGAATGCCGCCAAGGATTACACCCGTCTGGTCAACTCGAAGCATCAACACGCGCTTCCAACCCACCCCCAGCAATAGCTGAAGAGGGGTGCGGGTAAGGTACGCTTCGTAAACTGGAGGGTCCATAGGACTCATTACACATCGCCATCCGGGGCTCGGTGCGCCCGCTCTGTCGCCGCGTTACGATTCACGACTGGACCCGTGCCATATCCAGTCACTCCTTACACCTGCCTCCGCTGGCGCGCCCAGGCAAGCCCTCCACCGCCCAAGGCAAGGATTGCGGCAACTCCGACTCCAACGTAGATAAGCGTGTTGTCATTGCCGTCATCGCCCTCTGCCGACGAATCGGGTTTGTCGGCCTGGGCATTCGGGGTGGCCGAGGCGGTGTCGGACTTCGGAGAGGAAGACGGAGATGCGGAGGACTCCTTCCCCGGCTCGTACTTGGGGAAGAGCGGATTGACGTCCGCTGCCCCCGGGTCTCCCTTGCCGTCGAGCAAGACCTGGCCGGGACGGATGATGCCGTAGCCGATGTACTCGCTGGGGACCCCGCCCTTGGGCTTGCTTGTCGTTTGCATCATTACGCGCAGAACCTGGTTGGCCGTCCATTTCGGATGGGCAGACCAGATGAGGGCGGCCGAGGCCGAAGTAATGGCTGTGGCGTGACTGGTGCCTCCCTGCTCACACCAACCGCCCCCGCTCTTACAATGTCCTGGGATTCCCTCCCCAGGAGCCGCGAGTGATACCTGCGAACCATGGGTCGAGAATTTGGAGACGGTACCGCTCTGGTCTACGGACGCCACTCCGATGGCTCCAGGAAGACTTGACGGGTAGCCCACGGGGTTTGATGAATCGCCATCGTTGCCCGTGCCTGTAAATATGAGTGCGCCACGCTTATTGACCTCATCAACACCCGCCTGCAGCCGCTTTCGTGCGCTTTCCGTCAGATAACCCGTGTAGTTTTGAGAAAAGTTAATGACCCGGGCACCTCGATCCAGCGCGTATCGAATCGCCTTGAGGAAAGTGGGCGTTGAATCTCCAAACTCCCTCCCTGCACCGATTTTCACGGGAAGCACCTTGACACCGGGCGCAAGGCCCTGGACACCTCCAGATCGCCCTGTGCCTGCGATCACCGCAGCCATATCGGTGCCGTGGCCATCCGTATCGACATTCGCCCCCTTCGACTTGGAGGAGAAGTCTCTCCCTTCCAAGACTTGATCGCGCAGTTCAGGGAGTGAGTCATCTACCCCGGTATCCAGCACGGCAACGGTGACACCTTTGCCTGTGCTGGTCCGCCACATCTGGTCGGCTCCCATTGCGTCGAGGTACCACTGACGCGAACGTATATCTTGAGCGATCGCTGGGGATGTGAAACTTCCCATGCATGTGATGAGCGCCGCGAGCAGCGTCAAACCACGCACTGAGCGCCTCTTGTTTCCACTGGACAAGACTGACATCCCTGCGAAATCTCCTGAGACTTCAAGTGCCGACTATTCAATGACGGGAGGCAATGCGTCCTGGCGCCCTAGCTCCCAGGCTCCCTGATCAACAACCGCATGTCCTTGCCTACTCTCGGGCCCGGGACCGCGACGGCTGGTGCCAGAGGCCCCTGAGGCGGAAGGCTCTTGTCCTTCGGCCTGACCTGACCGAACGAGCCCGGTACCCCCACGGGTGAACGCGGCCCCTCTTCTGGAGGACGAACGAGGATCCGCGATCGACCCCCCTGACTCGGAGGCGATCCTGCGTCCTCTGCCTGAATCCCTGGAAGGATCACTTGTCGCATTTGAACCGCCAGAAGGTGCCGCCCCCGACAAGGACCCACGCGTGTGAGATCCGTTCTCCTCGCCGATGGCGACACCACGCTGACGCGTGCCGGTGACGCCGGAGTTCGGCGTGCGCGGACCACTCACCGGTCCCCCCGGCTCCGAGGCCAACCGACGCCCTGAAACCGTGCCTTCGGTCCCTGGCACACCGGTCGTCCGCGCCATGGGGTGGCCGACCCCTCCCCCGGGGCTGCGGGACATCTGACCGCTCTCCTCCCCCACCACCATTGCACGCGGAAGGCGAGGGGAAGGGCCGAGGCGCCGCTGCTGTCCTCCCACAACATCGTTCTCGACCGGCACTCGTGGCGTGATCAGGCGACGCGGAGGCGCGCCCCCAGGTCCTGTTACGCGTTCGGCCGAGGGAAGGCGAGACATACTCTTCCCCGTCACGGGTGTGGTGGGTCGAGGGGGCGCTGTGGACGGCCCGATCGGGGGTGATGGCATCACGACGGGGCCTGGCTGCCTGGGCTGGTCCGCAGGCGGCATCGAGGTACGAGGCGGCGCCTTGGCCTCTGGATCGGGGAGGGTGGCGGTCGAGTCAATATGGGTGCCCGTCGCCTGGTGGAGACTTGGTTCCGTCTCTGCACGATCTGTCGCTGTTGGTGCGTTGACTTGTTCCCGCGACGAACGGCTCTGGAACGCCGCTGAATCGGATGCTTCGCTTCCTGCCGATTCGGAGGCGTACCTTCGTTCCAAAGTCTCTACCGAATCCCTCAACGGGCCCGGCAGCGTCTTGAACTGCGGCTCCTGCTCCGCCGCCATCGTCTCCTGCGCCGCCCGGTAGGCCGAGGAGAGGCGCTCCATCTGGTGCCTGGCCTCTTCGGCCTCGCGCTGCTCTGCCTCCTGTGCTGCCGGGTCCTCGTGGGCTGCCCTGGGGCCCTGAGTCCTGGACTCGGGCATGGCCGACTTGGTCTCGGAGAGGGCCTGGCCGGCCTGGGCCACATGTTGGCCGACCGTGGAGGTGAACTGACCGAAGCGCATGACTTCCAGGGCGAAGTCGTGGGCCCATTCACGGAAGGCGGACCCACCTTCGCCGGTCCAGTCCACTCGGGACACATGGCGGCGCAAGTCCGAGCCGATGTCGAGGATCTTCGGGCCCGCGTCGCCCAGGGCGGTGCCGGCGGCGGTCAGTTTGTCGGGGTCCGCGTTGGCCAGCATGGCCCGCAGGTTCTCCACCGACAGACCGTCGAACTCCCCGTTCCCCATGTCTCCCCCTACTTGAAGTTCGAATCGGCGGTGCCGGACTTGCCCGTGTCGGTCTTCCGTGCCCGGCTCTCGTTGTGCCCGGCGCCCCGGTTGTCCGCGTTCTGGCCGTAGTACTTGGTCGTGCGGTCCTGGATGGCACGGAGCCGGTCGGCCTGTTCGGCGTCGATGCTCTCGTAGCCGCGGTCCGAGATCTGGACGGCCATGCCCAAGGCTTCGAGCTGGTCGCCCAGCGTCCTGGAGAACTTCTCCAGTCGGTCGTGCAGCTTCTCGTAAGCGCCCGCCAGGTCGGCGGCGGCAGAGAATTCCGCACCGAAGGCGGCGTGTGCGACCGTCTGGTCGCTGATCTTGCTCTTGGCTGCCGGGGACTCTTCGAGATCGATGAGGATCTTGTCGATCCTGCTCTTGAAGCTCGCCAGCGTCTCGGCCTCCACCTTGAGGTCCGACCCGCCTCCGCGCGCCCTGCTCGCGCTGGCGTCGTTCGCCGGGACCTGGCTCCCCTCGCTCATCGGATTCCCCCCTACGGCGTACATGATGACGGTCGGCACCAGCTTAGTGGCGCAGGGTGTACGTCCCAACTTCATTGCGGGGAAGGCGACCTTGGCGATTCCGGGGCATAGCTCGGGCATGGGACGTATCGGAGAGGCGTTCCACGCGTCGTTCGGATCCGGGCGGCTCAATGTACTTCCGACGGGTGAAAGCCAGAGCGAAGACGCCCCGGTCACGGGGTACGTGACCGGGGCGCCTTTGGCCTTGGCAGGTGGCAGTCGGCAGTCGGCCACTACCTCACCGCTCGGGGAGCGTCACTTGCTGACCAGACCACGCGCCGTCGCGTAGACGTCCAGGACCGCGAGCACGAGCGGCGTGATCGACAGCAGCATCGCGCCCTCGACCAGGTCGCCGAAGCGGCCCCAGAAAGGCGTGACGCTCTTCTTCGGGACGATCAGAGCGATCGCGATGAGGATCAGCGCACCGAAGGCGACGGAGGCGGTGAGCCAGACGGTACGGATGTTCAGCGGGCCGCTGTCGCCGCTGAGGAGGTCGATGACGGCGCTCGTCGGCGGGTTGAGGGCGAGCCCCAGGATGAGGAGGGCGAGGGAGATGACGCCGGACGCCAGGACACAGGCGACCTGCCAGGTGTACCGGAACAGCCGGGCGCGCAGCAGCATCGCCAGTCCCGCGGCCAGGGCGAGCAGTTGGGCCCAGGTGCCGTCGGAGAAGCCGAGCACAGCCGACGAACCCACGACGACCGCCGCACAGCCGCCGACCAGGCCGAGGAGAAGTTCGTGGCCACGCTTGACCTGGGCCGCGATCCGCTCGCCGTCGACTGGCCGGGCAGCGGCGGACGAGGGATTGTCCAGGTCGATGCCACCGGAAGCGCCGTAGTCGTTGCGGGAGGCGTCACGGGGCGCGATGTATCCGATGGGCAGACGGGCGGCGCGCGCGGAAAGGCCGGGGAGGAACGCGATGGCGGCGATGGCGACCGCCGCGCAGACGGCCGCGGTGCCCGCCGCGCCGGTGTCCGTCATGATCTGGCAGAAGGTGGCCAGCGTGCCGAAGGCCGAGAGGACGACGGCGGCGACGAACGGAGCGTCACCGGACGGCATGGCGGCGACCAGAGCGACCGACACGATCAGGACGGCGACAGAGCCGAGCAGGAACTGCAGCCGTCCGATGCCCTCGCCCGCCTCCAGTGCCAGGACCCCGGATCCACCGATCATCACGTGCGGCAGTGCCGCGAGGCCGAGGGCAATGGCGGAGGCCCGGTCGTCGTAGACCCGGGCCCGTACGCCGGCGAAGACCGCGAGCAGCAAACCGACGCCACCGGCGATGACGCCGGGCAGTCCGTGCATGTCGTGCTTGACCGGGTCGGCGAACCACAGGACAAATCCCATGAAGATCAAGAGCAGCGCGCCGCCGAAGAGTCCACAGGCCCGCAGGTAGCGGGCGTTCCACAGGGCGTGGTCACCGGCCACCGTCGAGGCGATGGCGTCGGAGACGTCGTCGCGTACGACGGGCGGGAGGGACTGCGCGAAGGGGCGCATGGACAGCACGTCCCCGTCCAACACGCGCTGCGCCGCGAGGGAGCGGGAGCCGTCCAGGACGGTGCCGTCGCGACGCACGAAGTGGTAGCCGACCGGCGTCCCCGTGGGCTGGGTCTGGCCGGTCAGCCTGAGCATCTCCGGATACAGGTCCGCAAGGGCTATGTCGTCGGGGAGGGCAACGTCGATGCGGCTGTCGGGTGCGACGACCGTCACTCGGCAGAAACCGGTCGATGTGGTCGAACTCACCTGCGGGGCCCTCTCATTAGCGTCTCGCCGCGTCTTCCGTCCGACGCGTTCATGTCTGACAGTGTGCGAGAGGTCACCCTACCGGGCGCCAATTGTCTTCCCGACACGTAGGATCGGTTCGTTGCCGGGTAGGTGCCGCAATGACGCGCGGCAAGCGTGCGTGCGGGCCCTCAGCAGGTCCTCAATTGTTCAGTCCGCATCGGGGGATAGACAGGCCGATGAGCCAGATCATCGTGAAACGTCCACCTCGGGAGACTCCTCCCGAGATGCCCGCGGATGAACTCCGACTCGAATCCCCTCCCGAGTTGCCTCGCGGCGATCGGGAAGGCATGGCGATGCAATTGCTGCCCATGCTCGGCATGGGCTCGTCGGTGGTCTTCTTCTTCATGCCGAATTCGGCACCGTTCATGAAGATCATGGGCGTGATGATGTTGCTGTCGACCGTATCGATGGTCATCGCACAGGCGATCCGGTATCGAAAAGGCGCTCAGGGCGAGGCGGTGGAGGGCCGCCGCGACTATCTCAAATACCTCGCGAAGACCCGACGGAGGGTGCAGCGCACGGCGCGCGCGCAGCGCGATGCGCAGTTCTTTCTCCACCCCTCCCCCGAGCAGCTGTGGTCGCTGGTGGCGGAGGGCGGTCGGCTGTGGGAGCGGCGGATCACCGACGACGACTTCGTGCAGGTGCGGATCGGGCTCGGGCCGCAGGAGCTGTGGACCCCGCTGGTGGCGCCGGAAACCGCTCCGGTGGAGGAGTTGGAGCCGCTGTCGGCGGGCGCCATGCAGCAGTTCCTGGCGGTCCACCGGTCGCTGGACGGCATGCCGATGGCCGTCAGCCTGAGGGCCTTCTACCACATGACGGTCTCCGGCGAGCCGGAGACGACCCTGGAGACGAGCCGGGCGCTGGTGGCGAGCCTGGCCGCACTGCACTCCCCCGAGGACCTGGTGATCGCGGTGGTGGCCGCGGCGGGCGCCACGGAGGAGTGGGACTGGGTCAAGTGGCTGCCGCACACCCAGGTACCGGGGTCGGTGGACGGAGCCGGAACGAAGCGGCTGTTCAGCGACAATCTGGCCGAGGTCGAGGACCTGCTGAAGAGCCGCTTGGAGGGCCGTTCGCGGTTCAACCGGGACGGGCAGCCGCTGTTGGACGCGCCGCATGTGGTGGTGATCCTGGACGGCGGTCTGGTGCCGCCCGACTCGCTTCTGGCCGCCCAGGAGGGGTTGCAGGGCGTGACGGTGCTGGAGGTCATCCGTGGCGGCCTGGACGAGCTGCGCGGCGGCCTGTCGCTGATCGTGCGGCCGGGCCTGCTGCGGGTGGAGTCGGCCTCGGCCGTGTACGAGGGCGTGCCGGACACCTTGTCGCTGGCCGGCGCCGAGGCGCTGGCGCGGCAGCTCGCCCCGCTGCGGGTCTCGGCGGGCGGCGGGGACGATGAGCCGCTGCTGACCAACCTGGAGTTCACCGATCTGCTCAACCTCGGCGACGCGGCGTCCATCGACCCCGTGGTCACCTGGCGGCCCCGCTCGACGGCGGAACGGCTGCGCGTTCCGATCGGGGTCGGGGAGAGCGGCGCCCCGGTCATGCTCGACCTGAAGGAAGCGGCCCAGGAGGGCATGGGCCCGCACGGCCTGTGCGTGGGCGCGACCGGCTCAGGAAAGTCGGAGCTGCTGCGGACGCTGGTGCTGGGCCTGGCGGTTACGCACTCGTCCGAGACGCTCAACTTCGTCCTCGCGGACTTCAAGGGCGGCGCGACCTTCTCGGGCATGGCGGAGCTGCCGCATGTCGCCGCGGTGATCACCAACCTGGCGGACGATCTGACGCTGGTCGACCGCATGCGCGACTCGATCACCGGTGAGCTTCAGCGCCGTCAGGAGCTGCTGCGCTCCGCGGGCAACTACGCCAACATGCACGACTACGAGAAGGCGCGCGCCGCGGGCACCCCGCTGGAGCCGCTGGCCTCCCTGGTCCTGGTCATCGACGAGTTCAGCGAGCTGCTGACGGCCAAGCCCGACTTCATCGAGATGTTCATCCAGATCGGCCGCATCGGCCGGTCGCTCGGGGTGCATCTGCTGCTGGCCTCCCAGCGCCTCGAAGAGGGCCGGCTGCGGGGCCTGGACACCTACCTGTCGTACCGCATCGGTCTGCGGACGTTCTCCGCCGCCGAGTCCCGTACGGCGCTCGGCGTTCCGGACGCCTATCACCTGCCGTCGGTGCCCGGCTCGGGGTACCTGAAGTTCGGCACGGAGGAGATGGTCCGTTTCAAGGCGGCGTACGTGTCCGGGCCCTACCGTTCGTCCACGTCAACCGTCGTGGGCAGTGGTCCCATCCCGACCGACCGCCGTCCGGTGCTGTTCAGTGCCGCCCCGGTGCCGGTCCGCTTCGCCGAGCCCGACCCCGCTTTCGCCTACACGGCGGACCGCGACCGGGTGGACGACGCGCTCGCGGACACGGTGCTGGACGTCGTCGTGCACAATCTGGAGGGACGCGGTCCGGCGGCACACCAGGTGTGGCTGCCGCCGCTCACCGAGGCGTCGTCCCTGGACCAGCTGATGCCTCAGCTCGCCGTCTCGCCGGAGCGCGGTCTGCACGCCGGCGGCTATGCCCGCAGCGGCGGTCTGTGCGTACCGATCGGCATGGTGGACAAGCCGTTCGAACAGCGGCGGGAGATCTTCTACCGGGACTTCTCCGGCGCACAGGGCCATATGCTGATCGTCGGAGGTCCGCGATCCGGTAAGTCGACCGCCGTGCGCACCCTGCTCGGATCCTTCGCGCTCACCCACACCCCGCACGAGGTCCAGTTCTACGGCCTGGACTTCGGCGGTGGCGGCATGATCGCGGTCGAGGGGCTGCCGCATATCGGCGGAGTCGCCTCACGTCTGGACCCGGAGAAGATCCGCCGCACGATCGCCGAGGTGACCGGCGTACTGAACCGGCGCGAGGAGTTCTTCCGGGACAACAACATCGACTCCATCGGTACCTACCGTCAGCTTCGTGCCTCCGGACAGCTGCCGGGTGAGCCATGGGGCGACATCTTCTTGGTGATCGACGGCTGGCAGTCCTTCAAGACGGACTACGAGGCGCTCGAGCCGATCGTCGCCGACATCGCCACGCGCGGTCTGGGACTCGGGGTGCACCTCATCGTCACGGTCACGCGCTATATGGAAATGCGAGCGGCGCTCAAGGACCAGTTCCTCGCCCGGCTGGAGCTGCGGCTCGGTGACCCGATGGACTCCGAGCTCGACCGTAAGGTCGCCGCGAACGTGCCCATGGGTACCCCCGGCCGCGGCCTCACCCCGGAGAAGCTGCACTTCCTGGGCGGTCTGCCGCGTATCGACGGTACGTCGGGCAACGCCGACGACCTGGCCGAAGCGACCGCCGCGTTCGTCAGGGCATCGGTGGACAACTGGCCCGGTCCGCACGCACCGAAGGTGAGGATGCTGCCGCGGACGCTGTCGGTGCGGGAGATCCCGTCCGGTCATGAGCAGCCGGAGCGGGGCATCGCGATCGGCATCGACGAGATGAACCTCGAGCCGGTCTTCATCGACTTCGACACCGACCCCTTCTTCGCCGTCTACGGCGAGTCGGAGTCCGGGAAGACGGCTCTGCTGCGTCTGCTCATCAAGCAGATCACCGAGCGCTACGCCCCCGAGGAGGGGCTGTTCGTGGTCGGCGACTACCGGCGCAGTCTGCTGGAGGTCGTGCCACAGCCTCATCTGGTCGGCTACGGCACGACGCAGAACGCCTTCGAGAAGTACATCGCCGACATGAACACCCTCATCAGCCAGCGCATCCCGGGGACGGATGTCACCCCGCAGCAGCTGCGCAACCGGAGTTGGTGGTCGGGGCCGCGGGCCTTCATCGTGGTGGACGACTACGACCTGGTCGCCACCTCGTCCGGCAACCCCATGTCCGAACTGGTGGACAACCTGCCGTACGCGCGGGACGCCGGCGTCAACATCATCGTGGCGCGCACGACGGCCGGCGCGGGGCGCTCGTCGTACGAGCCGTTCATGCAGCGGTTCAAGGAGTTGGGCGCGCAGGGCGTCGTGCTGTCGGGTTCACCGGGTGAAGGCGAGCTGCTGGGCCAGGTCAAGGCGCGTCCGTTGCCGCCGGGACGGGGCGTCTTCGTCTCACGGCGCGGCGGAGCGTCACTGGTCCAGACGGCGTGGGTGCCATCAGTGGACTGAGGCGGAATGGCCGACTACGGCCAAGCCTGGAGCAGGACAGGGCTCGTACGGACCGGGCTGCCCCGGCCGTACGAGCCCTGCTGCTCAGCGAGCGCCGCTCGAGCCGCTCACAGCTCCCGGACCAGCCGAGCGGCCGCCTTGAGCGGGAGCGAAGGGTACTGGCGCCTGACCTCACGGAGAGCTTGCGCCGGACCCTTCGTCTCCCGGATTCGCAGCAGGGCCGCGCGGTCCACGGACCCACGAAGGTCCTCGAACGACGCGAAGTTCCCGGCGTACCAGGACTGCTCCTTATGCCGCTTCGCCAGGAACTCAGCGGTTCCGGGACAGAGGATCGCAAGCGCGCAGAGGACGGCGATCACCGGGGGCGGGGGAAGGCCGATGGCCCAGTCGGTAACCGCTGGGAGCATCAGCCACGCGAATGACGCCACCCCGACGGCCCAGAGGGCGACGCGCGGTCCGTACACAGGCTCTCCTCATATCGTCATGTCGGGCACGTCAGGCCGTGCCCACCGGCCAATGGCCCTTCGGAAACGCGCTGTTGTCGTTGGCATTGCTCTTCAGGTCGGCCATAGCCTTGGCCTGGTCACCCAGCACGCCCAGCAGAGTGGTCACGGCGCCCGCTATGACGAGCCAACCGGCCACCCCTTCACCCAAGGCGGCGATCGCGGCCGGAACGGCACCGACGACGGTCGCCCCCGCGGCGATCGCGGCGGCCATGGCGGGAATGAACTGGATCAAGAAAGCAGCGATCGCTCCGTAGAATGCCACTCCCGCGATAGCGGCGGTGAGCAGGATGTCCGCGATCGAATTCGCGTTGGTCGCGACCTGGGCGGCCGCGCCCGACTGCGGGAAGACGGCGTTGGTGTACGCGTCAGCGCCCTCGCCCTTCCACTCCTTGGGGGCCTGGAGGTTGAACTTCTGGGTGCTGGACGAGGCGGTGGTCGCGTCGCCGTGGATGCCTTTTGCCTTCCAGCTGTTGGCGTCGATGAACAAGATCACCGGGGCCACGACACCCTCGAGCAAATGGCCGATCTTGGTGAGGATCCAGTTCACGAACTCGATGAGCTTGTTCGCCGCGGCGACTACCGCTTTCGCCACGGGGCCGGGAACGTACCAATGGTCCACCGCCCCGTTGATCTTGTTGCCAAAGGTAACGAGATCTTTCGTGAGCTTCTCGAGCTTGTCATTGATCTTTTCGATGAGTGTTTCGAACTGCGTCTGACTGAATGCCATCGCCTTCCCCGTCTCTCCGGCGCACCACCGGTTGCTAGTAGGCGTCTTCCACGGACTTCGTGGTTTCCACTTCGTGATCGTCGTATGCTTTGGCGTTCTTGACCAGTGCGTCAGCGATTTCCGACATCCGCTTCTGCCCTTCGGAACACCGGCCTGAAAGATGATCGATGGCATCCCCGTAGGCACCGAAAAACATCTGGTACATGCCCAGCTCAAGCCGATCGCGGCGCAACCCGCTGATATTGGTCCCGACACCGCCGATCGCTTTCGCCTGCTCATCCCACGTTCTGGCGTCAGCGCGTATGGCGTCTGTGATGACCTTGAGCTTGCTCATGGGCCTCCCTCCTTTTCCGTATCAGTTCTTTTCCGTATCAGTCCACGAAGCGCTGGGGGTTCTTGATGATGGCCAGAAACTCGTTCATCAGACCGCCCACATGCAGGTTCGCGACGCCGGCCGCCCCGGGGCTCTCGGCGCTGCTCACCTTTTCGCGAGCGTTGTTCAAAGCCTCGTTCAGTGCCTGATTGAGCCGGACGACTGACTGCCCGGCAGCCCACTGAGGGTCCACTTCGCAGGAGACCAGGGCATGTGCGGTGAGGCTGATGGCGACTCGGCGCGCGGCGGATTCCCCCTTGACCTGCGGCGGCAGAAACGAATCTGCGTCCAGCTGGTCGACGGCGTCGAATGCCGTGAGGACGTCCTCGATCGATTCGTCCACGGGCCTGTAGAGGACGTGGCGCACGTCGTGGTCGGAGATTTCAGGGGCCGGACGGGACGGCGTCGTCGACGCGGACGATGCGCGGCCGTCGCCGAGTTGCTCGGCCCGCTCTTCCCAGCCGGACGACTCAAGCGACCGTGACCAGCGCTCCATACGGTCACTCATGGCGGACTCGAACGCCTCGACGACGGCGCCGCCGAGGTCCTCAGCGGGCCGTCGGCGCTGCCAGTCGGACGCGAGCTTGATCGACTCCGGAAGCCCATCCGCACCCAAGGTCACGGAGACGGCCCCCTGCGCGTCCGTTCCCTCGGAACTCCGGGGCACTTGGTCGCGCATGTCCGACATCAGGTGTTGCAGATTCTCCGCATACTGCTGGAACTGTTGCAGCTCGCGGATGAAGTCCTCGCTCACGCTTCCCCCTTACTGGCCAATCGCGGAGCCATCGCGCTTTTGTGAACAAATGACCAGAAGCGCAGGTGTGTTGCCTACCCTTTGCTTGGCACGCTAGCACGGCCGTGCAGTTGGCGTACCTCCCGTAACGGCAATTACCGATGGTGAACCGTTCCTGTGGCGAATTCGGAACACCATCAGCACATCCGAAACGGACGCTTTTCTTTACAGATTCCATGGCCAGGGTGCATGGGGAAGCGCGGTTCTTGGAGCCGCTCGTCATCGCGGCGAAGCCGCCCGGCGGCGGACCACAAACAGCGCGAGACAGGCTGCGGCGAGGATGCCGGCCGCGCCCAGGATCCACGGGAGGACGCCGCTGCCGCCATCGCCGCTGCCGCTCTCGGCGGCGGTGTCGCCGACCGGGGAGTCCCCCTTGGCCGGGGACGGGGATTGGCTCTGCGGTGAGGAGGGGGGCGGGGAGCCGCCCGCCTGCGCGGGCACCAGGGGGTTGGCGTCGGCCGGGCCCGGCTTACCCCGATTCTCCAGGACGTTGTAGCGGGGGCGGATCGTGCCGTAGCCGATGTAGCGACTGGGAATCTTGCCCTCGGTGGGCTTTCCGGCGGTGTCCATCATCACGCGGAGCACCTGATTGCCGTTCCATGTGGGGTGCTTGGCCCAGATGAGCGCGGCGGCGCCGGAGGCGATCGCCGTGGCCTGGCTGGTGCCCCAACTGCGGCAATATCCCGGCTTTCCATTGGTGCAACGGATCGGGATGTCCTGCCCGGGGGCGGCCAGCGCCACATCGGGCCCGGAAGTCGAGAACTTGGTCCGGCTCAGGCTCTGATCCACGGCTGCCACGCCGGCCACTCCGTCGATGGCCGCCGGATAGGAGACGTAGTTCCCCGATTCCCCGTCGTTCCCGGTACTGGCCAACAGCAGCTTGCCGCGCTTGATCGCGTATTCCACCGCTTGCCGAAGCTGGCTGTCCGCAGCGCCTTTGACCATGTATTCCTGGAAACCGAGCGACATGTTGATGATCTGCGCATCACTGTCGGCCGCATAGCGGATGGCCTTCGCGAGGGCCGGGACGCTGTTGGTTCCGGATTCCTTCGTGGCCCCGAAGACGGTGATCGGAAGAATGCGCGCATCCGGCGAAACGCCCTTGACGCCCTGACCATCGCGACCATTTCCCGCGATGAGCATCGCCATGGCCGTTCCATGGCCGTCCGGATCCTTACGGGCGTCCTTGCCCGGCTCCTTGAAGTTCTCGCCCTTGAGGACCCTCCCCCGCAGTTCCGGAGCGGACGCGTCAACCCCGCCGTCGAGGACCGCGACCGTGATGCCCTTACCGGTGCTGACCTTCCACATGCTCTCCGCCTGCATGCGGTCCAGATACCACTGGCGCTCCCGCATGGACTCCGCCGTGGCGGCAGGGGCGATCAGCCCCATGATGGCGAGCAAGGACGCGAGCAGCGAGATGATCACTGTCGTCCTGCTCCGGACCTGGTTGAGCGTTGTTTCCATATCGCCTGTTCGTCCTGTGCTCGCCATCATCCGCGGCCTCTGCGGAAGGGTTTTACCCAATCACGGGAGGCACGGTGCCGCGCCGGCCCTCGTTCCAGGTCTCTTCGTCCTCGGTCAGCTGACCGGGCGTCTCCCGGTCTTCTTCGCGCTGCCTCTTCTGGCCCTCACCGCGTCCCGATGCCGCCGCTCCCGGCGCGCCGGGGCCCCGCCCTTCGGCCTGCCCCCGGACCAGTCCGCTCCCACCGGGGGTGAACTCACCGCCGGTCCGCAGCTCGCTTGCGCGACGCGCCGTACCCTCGCCCCGGGCCGACGCCGAAGCTCCCCGGTTCGGACCGGCGCCGATGACACCTCCGGGCCGCCCGGCCGCGGGGAGGCCAGGACTCGCGCCGGGACCTGCGCGGCCCACAGGCCCGGCCGACTCCCTGCCGATGACCGTCCCCCGGCTCTGCCGGGTGCCCTGGTTCGTGCCCGCCTGATGGTTTTGCATGCCGCCGACGATGCTCCTGTCGGCGCGGACCGGGTTGGTGGCCCGGCCAGTGATCTGCTCGGTCGGTCCGTTCGGCAGCCTGGGGGTGGTGACGGGGCCCTTGGTGCCGCCCGTCCCCACAGTGGGGTTGACCTTGCCCACGGTGGGACCGATCTTGCCCACACCGGTTGTGGGCCCGACCGTCGGCGGGGGTGACGCGGGCAGACCCACGGGCCCGGGCCCGTCAGTGACCGGAGACACCGGAGGCCCACCACTGGTCGGGAGCTGCGGTGCGGTGGTGGTGGGCGGCGACGACTTCACCGTGTCGATGTTGGTGTGCGTCGCGTCCGGAACGGTGACATGCCCCGGGTTCTCCGGGATCGACGGAGGGGTGACATGCCCCGGTGAGACCTGCGTAGGCGAGACATGCGCCGGCGAACCCGGATTCACCGTGGACGGATCGACCGCCGGATGCGTCGTCCTGACAGAGTCGGGTGTCGTGTGGACGCTGCCCGTGGAAACACTGGACGAGCTATAGCTCTCCTGCCCGCTCCCGTCCTGAGTCCTCGGCAGAGCCGAGGCCGGCAGCGGCTTGAAGACCGGCTCATCCTGCTGGGACCCCGCGATGGTCTCCTGCGACATCCGGTAGTACGAAGCCAGCTTGTACATCTGCGGAAGAGCCTCGTCACGGGCCTTGTCCAGACCTTCCAGGCGCTTCTTTTCCTTCTCCTGGTCCGCGTAGCACACCTGCGAACCCGCCGGACGCTCCGGCATCGACTTCTTGACCTCGCTCAGCGCCTGGCCCGCGGTTTCCATCGCGGTACCGACGGATCCGGCGAAGCCCGCCAGCTTCAGTGCCTGGTTGGCGAAGTCATCGCCCCAGTTCCGGAACGCGTCACCGCCCTCGCCCTTCCAGGTGACCCGACCGACCCGCTTCTTGAGCTCGTCGCCGATCTTCTCGATCTCGGACTGCGCCTTCGTCAGGGCATTGCCGCGACGAATGATCTCCTGCTCATCCGTACCTTCGACCATGGCGAGCATGTCCTCAAATGAGGCATGCTCGAAACTGGTGACGTTGTAGCACATCTTGAGCGGCGGCAGCTTGCTGGAATCGCCCACGATCCAATCCCCCGTTCACCCGTCACATGCCGTCGTGGCCACTGCTCTTACCGCCGCCCGTCTTGGGGGCGTCCGGCTTGTCGTGGCCCTTCGGTTCGTGCTGTTTCTGATACTGCTCGTAGTAGTTCTGGGTGCGCTCCTGAATGGCCTTCAGGCGCTGCGCGTGCTCGTGGTCCACCGTCTGGTAGTCGCCATCGGCCGCGCCCACCGTCATGCCCATCGCCTCCAGTTGCTCGCCCAGGGTCCGGGAGAGCAGCTGCAACCGTCCGTGCACCAGCTCGTACGCGCTCGCCAGCGACAGCGCCTCGGGAAAATTCTGCCCGTAGGCGGCGGTGGTCACCGTCTGTTGGGAGATCTTGCCGTGCGCCGCGTCCGACTTGTCGAGATCGGTCAGAAGTCTGTCAACACGCTTCTTGAATTCCTGTAGAGACTCGGTGGGAGCGTCGAGGTCCGGCGAAGAAGGGGACTTAGCGGAGCCACCCCCGTCCGGTGCCAACTCAGCCATGAAGCACCTCCTTCAATACCTGGATGGCAGCGCTTGTGGGTGCGGGGACACTCGGCC
>NZ_JBHYVB010000049.1:3344-13260 GCF_042750115.1 Streptomyces sp. NPDC059455 | reverse complement strand
TTTGGTGTTTGGGGGGGTGTGTGTGTTTATTACCCCGACCCCGCGGGGGCGGGGCCGAGTGTCCCCGCACCCACGAAACGACCGCAGGCTGTGCGCGCTACGTCTCTCTCTACGACGCGAACCGCTGGCCCTGACGATGGTCATTGGCCCTGTAGCCCTCCGTAGCCTCCAGCAGCTTCTTCGAGATGGTGAGGAGGGTGCTGTGCAGGTGGTCGACACGCTGGTTCCACTCGTGCTGACGCTCGTTGAACGCGCGCTGGGCCTCACCGCTCCACGACTCGGACACACCCTTGACCTGCCTCATGATGGTGTCGAGGTCGGTCTTGAGCGTGTTGGCCTCGTTCCTGACCATGTTGGAGGCTTCGACAACGCCTTCGTACGTAATCTCCATTGAGCTCTAACTCCTGATGCGAGGCGGACGGGTCACGAGGATCAAGAGGCGTGGAAGGAGCCGAGGATGCCGCTCTCCCCGCCACCGACGCTGTTGATGTTCTTGAGCTGGTCGATTTCCTCTTGGTCGAAACCGTCCCGGCTCGCCTTCACCAGTTCGCGGGTGAAGCTCAGCAGCTGGTTCACCCGGCGGACGTCGTTGTTGACCTCCGTCTGGAGGTTGTTGTACGCGCCCGCCGCGATGCCCTTCCAGTGGCCCTCAACGTGGTCGATCACGCTGTTGAGCTTCCCGATTCGCTCGGTCAGCTGACCTTCCATCCAGTCGATGGCGCTCTCGAGGGTCTTGAAATCATGACCTTCTACGCGGAGCTTTTCCGCCATGGCACACCTTCCCCCATGAATCGGATGCGGGGGACGGCCGGTGCTCTGTGGCCGTCCCGTGCGCATCGGACCAAAGCTGTCAAGGATCACTCTAGTCAGCATCCCCGTGTGCATGACCAACAAGTATCCGGTTGTTACACGGATGGGACGCCAGGGACGGCCGGGCAACGACAGGCGTCAAGCACCGTCGACGCCCCTCATGCGTCACGCCGGCGACGCCAGTCACGCAGCACGACCGCACCGCCCGCGGTGATGCCCACAACCACCGCGCCCATGCCCAGGGCGTACGTGGCCAGCCGCGTACGACGCTCCTGCGGGGTCTCGCCCAGGGTGAGGCGCCCGGGCTCGGGCTTCGGGACGTTCGCCGCCGAGCCGGTGTCCGCCGTGGGGTGCTCGATCTTCTTGTCATCGTCGGTGAGGGCCTTCACCGGATCAACCACACCCCAACCGATGAACTGGTCGCGGCCGTTGACGCCCCGCTCCGCTGTCTGTTCGATCTGGGCGATGACCTCCTGCCGCGACCAGTCGGGGTGCTTGGCCCGGATCAGGGTCGCCACTCCGGCCACGTACGGGGCGGCGAAGCTGGTGCCGTTGTCCACGCACTGCCCGCCCTTGGGCACGGTGGAGACCATGTCGACCCCGGGCGCCGCGACGCCGACGAAATCGCCGCTCTGCGAGAAGTACGCGCGCTCGTTGTTGCGGTCGGAGGCGGCGACGGCGAGGACGCCGCGGTAGGACGCGGGATAGGTGCGCTTGGACTCACCGTTCGCGCCGTCGTTGCCCGCGGCCGCGACCACGACCACGTCGCGCTGGACCGCATAGGCGGTCGCCCGCTCCAGATCGCTCTGCGAGACGGCACCCTTGGTGTCCTGGGAGATGTTGATCACCCGGGCGCCCTCGTTCACCGCCTTCTTGATGGCCTGTGCCATCTTCTGCGGTGTGCCCTTGCCCTCGGCGTTGTTCTGCTTGAGGGGAATGATCGTCGCCTCGGGGGCCAGGCCCACGAAGCCGGTGCCCTGGCGCGGGCGGGCCGCGATGATGCCGGCGACCTTGGTGCCGTGCCCGACCTCGTCGACCGTCGGGTCCTCGGCGAGTTTCCGTTCGTCCTTGGAGGCGTCCTTGGCCGGGGGCAGGAAGTTCCCCCCGCGCGCCTTGTCGACGGCGGACTTCAGCTGGATGTTGGTGTCATCGACACCGGTGTCGATGACGGCGACCCGCACCGGCTCGCCGTTCTTCTCCTTGCCCTTGGTGTCCTCCCAGAGGCGGTCGAACACCAACCGTTGCAGCGACCAGGGCGTTCCCTTGATCTGCTTCTTCATCGGGAAGGTGCACTCACCGTTGCCGTCCAGCGAGAGCGCGGCGGCGGACGGTCCGGCGCCGATGCCTGTGGCGGCGGTGAGACACGCCAGTGTCACCGCCGACGACAGGGCGGCCATGCGTGTCATGCGTGGGCGCTCCATGCTCACGAACCCTGGGGCTGTCGTGCGCTGTTGGTGTCCAGACGCGGCCCGACCGGCAGGAACTGGGACCAGTTGAGGGGCACCGGCACCGGCTTCACATCTCCGTACCCCAGCCTGACCTGAGCCTTGTTCGCCGCTGTCTGCCCGCCGGACTGCGCGTCCTGCTGCGCGGAGGAGCCGGAACCGTCAGCCCCGATCTTCGACTTGCCCGAACTGCCGTCGTTGTTGGCCTGCACCTGATAGCGCAGCCCGGTGTCGGTGACGAGGAAGACCTGGCCGGTGCCGGTCGACCTCCCCTGGAACTGCCGGTAGAACAGGCCGGTCCCCGGCGTGACATACGCGCTGGTGGCACCGTCCACGATGGTCGCGGGGTAGTCCCGGCCCGCCCAGGTCTCGAGGGTGGGCGTGCCGCTGTCGGCCACGTTCGTGAGGATGTTGCACACGGTGTCCCTGGCCCCACTCCCGCCCTCGGCGGAGTTCACCTGGCGCGGGGGCTCGGAGGGCCAGGTGGTGTCACCGGCGAACACCGTGGAGTCGGAGACGAAGTCCTGCGGGTTGACCTGCATCGGCTTGCCGAGCTGATTGAGTCCGGCCAACTGCTCACTGCTCAGCAGCAGCTCGGCGGTGAAGTCGGAGACCGGCTGCACCTTTCCCGGCACCACGACATAGTGCTGGACGCCGCCACCTGTCTGCGCCTGGAGCACCATGCCCACCTTGTTGGCCTTGTCCGGCAGGGAGTCGACCCCGGCTGTGGTGTTCGGCTGCCCCGGCACCTGCGGAAACTCCACAGGGGCGCCGTCCTTCAGGGTGTCCAGCCAGTCGTCGGTCACCTGCTGGGGCTTGGCGCCCTCCGAGAAGAGCGTCCGCAGCAGCAGGTTGTACTGGCGGTCGGACATGCTCTTCTCGCCCTTGGGGCCGCCGAGCAGGTACTTGGTACCGGACGGATCGACGAGATAGCGGCCCGTCTTCCCCTGGACGTACAGGGCCTGGCCGCCGCGCAGTCGCTGCGAGCCCTCGACCTTGGACGCCTCACGGCCGGCGAGGATGAAGACCGCCTTCTGGGCGGTCTTGTCCTCTCCGCCGCCGGGCTGCTCACAGACCACCCAGCGCTTCTGCTCGACGGCATCGTCTGCCGAGGGCATACGGTCCGGGGCGTACGGAATTCCGATCGTGGGTCCGCGCGGAATATCACCGTTGTCGAGCTGCGACTCCTTGACCCGGACGATGTCCGACTTGTTCTGGTCCAGCAGGAGTTTCGCCGAGGCAAGGTTGAGGACCGGGTGCAGCTGCTTCTTTCCACCGGTCTTGAGAATCACATATCGGGTCGTCGAGTCGCTGCCGACGATGATGTGGGACGCGGTGTTGTCCCATCCCTTCGGCGCGCTCGGCCGGATCATGCCCCATGCGCCGAATCCGGCAAGGATCAGCGCCCCGACGATGACACCCGGGAGAAACGCGCGCAGCGGACGTGGCGCACCGTCGTCCATGACGGTGGGCGAGGGCTGCACGAACGAGGCAACCATCCGTTTCTTCGCAAAGGTGTAGGCATTGAGCTCGTCCCGCCGCGATGCCATGTCTCGTCCGCTTCTCCCCGTGTGATGGTGCAGTACGTACGCTCGGTCGCCGTAGGGAGATTACTCATCCGCTCGGGTCACCCGACACCCGAGCCACCCTTCACTCGCCTTTCCGATACCGTAAACACACAATCGGCCAGGACAACATCAGGACAAGCGGGGGGTCTCCGGGATGAGCTCTGCCACCCATGTGCGTGCCGCCGTGCCGCGGCAGCCCTCACGCACGGCGAGCCTGGGTCCCCTGCGGCTGTATCAGCTCGTGCTCATCGAGGTGGCCGCCGCGATCCTCGTCGTCGCCTGGACCGTCAACTCACTGCTGATGGTGCCCGCAGGGGTCATCGCCGTGGCGCTTGTGCTGCTCGCGGTGTTGCGGCGCAGGCAGCAGCCGTTCGTCGACTGGCTCGTCGCCATCAACGCGTTGCGCACCCGTCAGAAGCAGGCCAAGGGGCCGGTCCCGGCCGGAATCGACCCGTCGCTCGCGCCCGCCGTCGAATGCGATCCGGCGCTGCGCACCTACGCGTATGTGGCTCGGGACCGCCGCGAGATCGGAATGATCGGCGACGGTACGTTCCTCACGGCGGTGCTCCAGGTCCAGTCGACCGATGCTCCACTGCGGCCGATGCGCACCAGGCGACCGCTTCCGCTCTCGCTGCTGCAGGACGCGCTGGACGTGGACGGCATTCAGCTGGAGTCGGTGCAGGTGGTGCAGCACTCGCAGACCGCGCCCGCACCCCATCTGCCCGAACAGGCCGCGGCGGCGCGCAGTTACGCCCCGCTGCAGGAGCAGGCCGGAGCACCCGCCGTCCGGCTGACCTGGGTGGCGCTCAAGCTGAATCCCGAGCTGTGTCCGGAGGCCATACGGGCGCGCGGCGGTGGCCTGGAGGGTGCTCAGCGGTCCCTGCTGCGCGCGGTTGACCAGCTGGCCAGTCGGCTGACCGGCGCCGGATTCTCGGCACGACCGCTGGCCGAGGGTGAACTCACCACGGCCCTCGCCACCTCGGCGTGTGTCAATCCGCATGCGACGACCCAGGCGGGGCGTGCGAGCACACCTACGCGCCGCACGGTGGAGACCTCGCGCGCCTGGCGCTGCGACGACCGGTGGCACACCACCTACTGGGTGGGGCGCTGGCCGCAGATGGGCCCGGAATCGGTGCCGCTGCCGCAACTCGTGGCGCTGCTGACCTCCATGCCCGCCCTCGCGTCCACCTTCAGCCTGACCCTGACGCATGACGACGGCAGCCGTAACACCTCCTCGGTCACCGGGCACATCAGGGTCACCGGGCGCAGCGACACCGATCTGATCACCGCCCGCAAGGCTTTGGAGCGCGCCGCGCGTGGAGTGCGGGTCGGGCTGGTACGTCTCGACCGCGAGCAGTTGCCCGGTGTACTCGCGACGCTCCCGCTGGGAGGCACCCGCTGATGGCCCCATCCGCCTTCTCCCCCGCCGCATCTCCTTCCGGTCATGGAGCCGATCCGGGTTCCGCCCCCGGAGCGGGCCTGGGGTCCGGTCCCATGATTTCCGGTGCCGGCACCCCCGGGATGGCCGGTGATCCGAGCTCGGCGCGTAGAACGCGTCCCGGTTTCGGGCTCATCGGGCCCCGGCGCGGACGGCAGACACTGCCTCTGGAGGACATGGCTGCGCTGGCGCTGCCCATCGGCGACGACGGCGTCATCATCGGCGTGGACGAGCAGAACCAGCCCGCCGTCCTCGGCTTCAACCGCCCCGAGCCGTTCGACGTGGTCCTCGTCGGCGGTCTGTGGACCGCGCAGGTGCTGGCCTTCCGGGCGGCGGCCACCGGCGCCCGTATCGCCGTCGAGACCGGCCGACCGCATCTGTGGACCAACTTGGTACAGGTCGCGGGCGGTGGACAGCAGTGCATGACCGTCTTCGACGTGGGCCGGGTACCGCCGCAAGGGCCTTCGGTCGGCAGTCCGGTTCTGGTCGTCCGGGACTGCGGCATGCGCCCGCCACGAGGCCGGGTCTCCGCGTTGCCCTGGCAGTCGGTGCTGACCCTGCTGCCGTATCTGAGCCCGGTCGCGCCGCGGCTGCTCGAGCACGCCGGGCTGGTCGGCATTCAGCGCGTCTCGCCGGACGAGGCCGAGGAGATAGGCCGCGTCATGGGCCTTCCACAGGCCGACGTCGCGGCGCTGTCAACGCTTCCCGACTGGGTCACCCTCTGGTGTACACGTACCGGACGGCAGTTCGTAACCGTGCAGGCAACGGATGCCGAGACGGGGCTGCTGGGATCTCCGCGTCGGGTGGACTGATCCGGGTCGAACCCTTCAGGGTTGGTCCGTCGTTGATCGACACCGCTCGAGAGCGGTCCACATCATGCCGTGGACCGCTTCGGGTGGCGGATGGGCCTGCCCCCGCAGCGGTCATGGTGATTAGTCTTGGGGTACCCGGTGGAGCGCCCGTTCAGGGGTCGCCGGCGTCACAAAAGGGGAAAGCCGAACGGTCGGACGACAGTAGCGATCGGCAACAGATCGGCCTCGCCAAGAATTTCAAGGGTGTTCGACCACACCAGGAGGCATTGTGAGCAGCGATCGGGACGAGATCCGCACGGGCGGAAACACACCCGGCGATGATCGGTCCGACGCGGAGACCGAGCACACGGGCGAGTTCACCATCGACTACACCCCACCCGCCTGGTACACGCAGAACGCTTCGTCGTCGTCCTCGCCGTCCTCCACGGCCCCCACGCCGACCGGCGGTTCCGGAGGAGCCGGGACGGGTGCCGGCGCGGGGATGCCGGGTCCGCCGCCTCCGCCGCCCACCGGCAGTCCGGTGCCCGTGCCGGGGGTGCCGGAGCCGAGCGGTTTTCCGGGTGCCTGGCCGCCGCCTGCCCCGGCGCCCTCCTCCGATGTCGCGTCGGACGCCTCCGAGGTGGAGGAGGTCCCCGGGCAGAGGGGGGACGAGGCACGGTCGGAACCGGAGAGCAGAGAGTCCGACTCGGGCATTCGCATGTCGCCTTTGTCTGACTCTGGGTCGGATTCGATTGGTGCCGCGCCCGCGGGTGGCGGCGTCACGGGTGACAGCGTTGCGGGTGGCGGCGTTTCGGACAGCGCTGAGCCCGAGAGCTCCTACGAGTCTTCCGCTCCGGCTGCCGATGTCGAGGCCGAGGACTCCGCGGCGGCTTCCTCTTCCGCTTCCGCTCCCGTCGATGACGACTTCACGCTGGCGCCCGCCGCTGCTCCGCAGGACGACGACGCCTTCCGGCCGGACTCGGAGTACGCCTCCGAGGCGGGCTCCGACGAGGGTGAGAACGGCGATCTGGGCAGCCCCTCCACCGTGCGGTTCTCCACCACCTCGCTGCGGCGCGAGATCGCCGAGAGGCGGAGTGAGGACTCCGGCGCCGGGGTCGCTGATTCCGGTTCCGGTTCGCCTTCGGGCTCCGATTCCGGTTCCGGTTCTCCATCCGGCTCGGATTCCGGTTCCGGTTCGCTTTCCGGCCTCGATTCCGGGTCTGGGACTGGGGCTGGGGCTGGGTTTGCGTCCGGTCCTGGGCCGGACGGCGATTCCGGCTCCTCGGGCTCGGACGACCGCACCGACGACAGCGTGCACAGCGAGGGCACGCTGCGCTTCTCCACGGCCGCGCTGCGGCGTGAGATGGAGGAGCTGAGGCAGGCGAGCGCCGAGCCTCAGGACGCGGTTCCCGAGGACGCCGTTCCCGCGGACGCCGTGCCGCCGAGCGCGCCGACGCCCGAGCAGCCCGCCACCAGCTGGGCCCCGCCGCCCGTACCGCAGGCGGGGCTGCCGCCCCTGCCGCCGGACTTCCAGCCCGCGGCGCCCGAGGACGCCCCACCGGCTCCGGGTCCCGCCCCGGTTCCGGAGCAGCGTACGGACGGGCCCGCCACGCCTGGTGCCGGAGTGCCGCTCCCGCCGCAGGACACCTCCTGGGCGCCTCCCCCGCCCCAGACACACGGTCAGCCCGGGCAGCCCGTCGCCGGGCAGGGGCCGGGGCCGCAGGGCGCGTACGGCTATCCGCGTCCCGGTGAGGGTGTTCCGGGTGCGATCCCCGGCCAGCCCGGCCCGGCTCCACTGCCGGATCAGGCCCCGGGGGTTCAGCCGCCGACGGGCAACGTGCCCGGCCCGCAGGGCGGTTACCAGCAGCCCGGCCCGGGCATGCCGGGTCCCGGTCCGCAAGATGCCCCGGCTCCGCAGGGGCCCCACTACGGCTACCCGCCCCCGGGAGCTCAGCCCGCGCCCGGTCCGGGCGGTCCTGGCGGTCCTGGCGGTCCGGGACAGGGCCAGGGGCCGACGCCCATCCCGGGCGGCTACGGCTTCCCGCAGCCGCCCGCCCCGGACCAGCAGGGCCAGGGCCCGTACCAGCAGCCCCCCGCACAGCCCTACCCCACGCCCCAGCCGGGGCAGGCCGAGCACCCCGGCCAGCCCGGCCAGCCCGCCCAGCCGATGTACCCGGGCCAGCCCGGTCAACCCGGTCAACCCGGTCAACCCGGCCAGCCCGGACCGTATGCGCCGAACGGTCCCGTCCAGGGCCAGCCGCCGCATGGCCCCCAGGGTCAGGGTCAGCAGTTCCCCGGGCAGCAGGGTCCGGGCGCGCAGGGTGGGTACGGCTTCCCGCAGCCCGGCGACGGCGTTCCCGGACCCGTGCCCGGGCAGCCGCCGCAGCCACAGCCGTATGACGGCTACGGCTACCCGCGCCCGGACGCCCAAGCCGCCCCGGCGGCCCCAGCGGCCCCGGCGGCCCCGGCCGACCCCCGTACCGGCGGCTGGCCGACCGTGACGCCCGACCAGCGGCGCCAGGCCGGAGGCGCGGGGGCGCCGCTCGGGTACACCGCCGCGGTCGAGCTCTCCTCGGACCGGCTGATCAAGGGCAAGCAGAAACCGAAGAAGAACACCCCCGGCCCTTCCCGCTTCAAGCTCGGCGGCAAGAAGGAGGAGGCGGAGCGGCAGCGCAGGCTGGAGCTGATCCGCACGCCGGTGCTCTCCTGCTACCGCATCGCGGTGATCAGCCTCAAGGGCGGTGTCGGCAAGACCACGACGACCACCGCCCTCGGGGCGACCCTGGCCATCGAGCGCCAGGACAAGGTCATCGCGATCGACGCCAACCCGGACGCCGGCACCCTCGGCCGCCGGGTCCGCCGGGAGACCGGTGCGACCATTCGCGACCTGGTCACGGCGATCCCGTACCTCAACAGCTACATGGACATCCGGCGGTTCACCTCACAGGCGCCGTCGGGGCTGGAGATCCTCGCCAACGACGTGGACCCGGCGGTCTCGACGACGTTCAACGACGACGACTACCGCCGCGTCATCGACGTCCTGGGCAAGCAGTACCCGATCATCCTCACCGACTCGGGCACGGGCCTGCTCTACAGCGCCATGCGCGGCGTCCTGGACCTCGCCGACCAGCTGATCATCATCTCCACGCCCTCGGTGGACGGCGCGAGCAGCGCCAGCACCACCCTGGACTGGCTGTCCGCGCACGGCTACGCGGATCTGGTCTCGCGGAGCATCACGGTGATCTCCGGGGTCCGGGAGACCGGCAAGATGATCAAGGTCGAGGACATCGTGTCCCACTTCGAGACCCGCTGCCGCGGGGTGATCGTCGTGCCGTTCGACGAGCATCTGTCGGCGGGCGCCGAGGTGGACCTGGACATGATGCGGCCCAAGACCCGTGAGGCGTACTTCAACCTCTCGGTCATGGTCGCGGAGGACTTCACCCGCGCCCAGCAGGAGCAGGGCCTGTGGACGGGCGACGGAGGGGCCCAGCCGCCGCAGGTGGCCCCGCCGATGCCCGGACAGGCCCAGCAGCAGCCCTACCCGGGCGCCTACGCGCCTCAGCAGGGCCAGCAGCCGCAGTACCCCGGGTACCCGCAGCAAGGCGGCCAGCAGGGCTGGCAGCAGTCCTACGAGCAGGGGCAGCAGCCGCAGCCCGGCCAGCCGTGGCAGCAGGCCCAGCCGGGGCAGCCCGGCCAGTCCGGGCAACCGGGGCAGCCCTGGCAGCAGCAGCCTCCGCAGCAGTAGCGCGCGAAGAAGCGGTTTTGCCCCCCCGGGGCGGGGTGAGCTGGACCCGGGGGCCTGACGGGGTGGCCCGGCCCCCCCGGGGGCGGGGGGCCGCGGCGCCCCCCCGCCCCCCCCCCCCC
>NZ_JBHYVB010000049.1:0-3334 GCF_042750115.1 Streptomyces sp. NPDC059455 | reverse complement strand
GCCAGCCCCGCCAGACCGGGCACCCCGCGCGCCCCAGGCAGCCCCCGCCGCCCCAGCAGTCCCCCCCCACCACCCCAAGCCCCCCGGCGGCCCGGGGATCCGGTCCACGGGGCGCATTCGCGTTCTCCCGTTCACCACGCGGCGCGGGGCGCCCGGCGCACAGCCGCACCGCACAGCGCACAGCGCGTAGCTCCCGCCAGCGCGTAGCGCCCGCCGTTCGCCCTCAGCGACTCCCGTACGGGTCAGCCGAGCCGCCGCCGTACGCCTCAGCGGCTCCCGTACTCCTCCACAAGTTCCCGCGCCCGCTTCACATCGGCCGCCATGCGCTCCAGCAGCGCCTCGATCGAGTCGAACTTCTCCTGGCCCCGCAGATAGGCGAGGAAGTCGACCTCGACATGGAGTCCGTACAGATCCAGTCCGACCCGGTCGATCGCATACGCCTCGACCGTCCGCTCGGTCCCGTCGAACTGCGGATTGGTGCCGACCGAGATCGCCGCGGGCATCGCCTCGCCCTGCGCCGTCAGCCAGCCGGCGTAGACGCCGTCGGCCGGGATCGCGGTGTGCGGCAGGGTCTCCAGGTTGGCCGTCGGGAAGCCCAGTTCACGGCCGCGCTGCGCACCGCGCACCACCACGCCCTCGACCCGGTGCGGCCGGCCCAGGACCTCCATCGCACCCGTGACATCGCCCTCCGCGACCAGGCGGCGCACCAGCGTCGAGGAGAACGGCTCGCCGCCGCCCGCCTCACCGCGCTCGTACAGGTCGATGACCTCGACCTCGTAGTCGTAGGTGGTGCCGAGCTCGCGCAGGAACGCCACGTTCCCGGCGGCCTTGTGGCCGAAGCGGAAGTTGGGGCCCTCCACCACGACCCGGGCGTGCAACTTGTCCACCAGCACCTTCACCACGAAGTCCGCGGGGGTGAGCCGCGAGAACTCCGCCGTGAACGGCAGGATCAGCACCGCGTCCACGCCCAGCCCGGCCATCAGCTCCGCGCGCCGCTGGTGCGTGGCCAGCAGCGGTGGATGGCTGCCGGGCCGCACGACCTCGCTCGGATGCGGGTCGAAGGTGACCACGACCGCCGGTACGCCCAGCTCACGTGCCCGTGCCACGGCACGACCGATGATCAGCTGGTGTCCTCGGTGCACCCCGTCGTAGGAACCGATGGTGACGACGCTGCGCCCCCAGTCCTCGGGGATGTCCTCCAAGCCACGCCAGCGCTGCACTTTGCCCGCTCCTCGCCCGAACCTTTGTCTGTCGACTTCGCAGGTCTAAGACTGCCATGCCCCGGGCGCCCGCCTCGCATCGGTGGCCGCCTCGAGCGCCCGGACCGGCCGGAAAGCCACGGTAGGCGGCCGGTCCCGGCGCGTGCAACGCGGCCCGGAGTCGGCAACGACACACCGGCGCCGCGTCGGTCGGGCCCGGGGCTCCGACCGCATCGACGGCATCGACGGCATCGACGGCGCCAACGGCGTCATACGAAGACGGCCAGGCTCTTCGCCTTGCCCTTCGACTCCTCCACCAGGGCCAGAAAGCGCCCCTCCGGCCCGAAGACCGCGACCGGCCCCGACCCCGGCCCCGTCTCCCCCGACGGCATGTCGATCCGCACCCCATTGCCCAGCAGCCGGGCCTGGCGCTCGTCCACGTCCCAGCGCGGGAACGCGGCGGCCGCCGCCTCCGCGATGGGCAGGATCTCCAGCGACTCCTCCAGTCGCTCCAGCGTCCTGGCCGCCTCCAGACCGTACGGACCGACCCGGGTCCGGCGCAGGGCCGTGAGATGGCCGCCCACGCCGAGTCCGGCGCCCAGGTCGCGCGCCAGGGCCCGGATGTAGGTGCCGGAGGAGCACACCACCGTGACGTCCAGGTCGAGGACGGTGGTGCCGTCCTCCGCCTTGGCCTCGCGGCGGTCGTGGAGGACGAAGGAGGAGACGGTCACCGGCCGCGCCGGGATCGCGAACTCCTCGCCCTCCCGCGCCCGTGCGTAGGAGCGCTTGCCGTCGATCTTGATGGCGCTGACCTTCGAGGGGACCTGCTGGATGTCTCCGGTCAGCTCCTCGATCCCGGCCTGGACGGCGCCCGGGTCGACCCCGGCGGCGCCGTCGGAGGCGGTGATCTCGCCCTCCGCGTCATCGGTGACCGTGGTCTGCCCGAGCCGGATGGTGGCCCGGTACTCCTTCTCGGTCAGCGCCAGATGACCCAGCAGCCGGGTGGCCTTCTCCACGCCGACCACAAGCACGCCCGTGGCCATCGGATCCAGCGTTCCGGCGTGGCCGACCCGCCGGGTGCCGGCGAAGCGGCGCAGCTTGGCGACGACGTCGTGCGAGGTGAAACCGGCCGGCTTGTCGACGATCACCAGGCCGTCCGGTGCCCCGGAACCGGCCCTGCCCTTGCGTGTCATGCGTCCGCTGAACCCTTGCCGTCCGTGCCGGGCTCCTCGTCGTCCTCCTGGTCGGGCTTGCGGTACGGATCGGCCTCGCCCGCGTAAGCGGCGCCCGAGGACGCCTCGCGCACCTGGGCGTCCGCCTCCCTGGCCTTGGCGAGCAGATCGTCGATGGTGCGGGCGTTCTCCGGCAGCGCGTCCGGGACGAACGTCAGGGTCGGGGTGAAGCGCACCCCCGTCTGGCGCCCGACCTCCGACCGCAGCACGCCCTTGGCGCTCTCCAGGGCCGCGGCGGAGGCCGCCCGCTCCTCGTCGTCGCCGAAGACCGTGTAGAAGACGGTCGCCTCCCGCAGATCACCGGTGATCCGGGTGTCGGTGATGGTCACATAGCCCAGCCGCGGGTCCTTGATCCGCCGCTGCAGGGTCTCCGCGACCACGACCCGGATGCGGTCCGCCAGCTTGCGTGCCCGCGCGGTGTCGGTCATGCGTCTTCTTCTCTCTTCTTCGCGTCAGTTCTCGCGTCGGTCATCGATGGCCGGCGGCGGCTTGCGACCGCCGGTCCGGCCCCCTCAATCATCATCGCCACCGTGGAACCGCCGTCGCACGGACAGCAGCTCCACCTCCGGCCGCGCCGCCACCAGCCGCTCGCAGCGGTCGAGCACCTCCGTGAGGTGGCCCGGGTCCCCGGAGACCATCGCCAGGGCGATCTGGGCCCTGCGGTAGAGGTCCTGGTCGCCGACCTCCGCCACGCTCACCGCGAATTTGCGGTGCAGCTCGGCGACGATCGGGCGGACGACGGAGCGCTTCTCCTTCAACGACCGTACGTCGCCGAGAAGCAGGTCAAAGGACAACGTCCCTACATACATGCGGTCCGGGTCAAGCCACCCGTGGGGCCTTTGTGATTGCGGGCTTCTCGCACCGTACACGCAAGGGCCGGGGGGGGGGGGGGGCGCGTGGGGC